>NZ_BAAALT010000222.1:0-8188 GCF_039528515.1 Luedemannella flava | reverse complement strand
ATGGCGATCTCCACCCCGACGCGGACCACCTGAACAGTTGCTGTACAGAAAACAGAGATCTTGGCACCAACGGACGGCTCGGCTTTCGCACCACCCGGCGACGCCGGCCCGTATCCAGTGATTCGCCGGCGTTTGGACTGTTAGGTGCGGAACTCAGCGCGCGATGACATGCGTAATTGCCCAAACGTTGGCTAAGACGGTTCCGCGCGGCCGCGGAGGCGGTCGAAGCGTTCGTTGACGCCCGGGCGGCCGCGCAGCAGCACGCGGTAAGCGTCGAGGCGACCGGCGGCCACGTCGGTGGACAGCCCGTCGACGAGGGACGTGAGCCGGGAGGCCATGTCGGCCGACACCGTCGCCGGGTCGTCGGCCGGGCCCACGGCGTGTGGGACGCCGAGGCGGATCAGGGCGTCGGGGCGCTGGCGGTCGCCGAACTCGTAGCGCAGGGCGACCGGCCACAGCGTCGCGCCGCCGGCGCGCCGGGCGACCGCCGGCGCGCCCCGCGCCACCCGGATCGGCCGACGGTCCTGCGGCTGCAGCTCACCCTGCGGGAAGATCCACAACATGCGCCCGGGGGCGGCGGCCAGCTCGTCGGCCGCGTACGCCACGGACGCGGCCGCCGACCGGGGCGCCCCCAGGTCCACCGAGAACGCCCCCACCCACCGGAAGAACGGGTAGCGGGCGAGCTGCCGCTCGTCGACCATGACGTAGCCCCGGAACCGGTCCCGCAGCACCAGCCGGTCCACCGCGTACGCGAGGTAGCCGTCCCACCAGGAGGGGTGGTTGGCGTAGGCGATGACCGGGCCGCCCGCCGGGTCGGGCAGCGGGCCGTCCGCGCGCACCAGCACGCGGGCGAAGTGCCGCCGCAGCGCGCCCCGCACCAGTACGTTGAAGATCGTCCATTCCGCGAGCGGGCGGTGACGGGCGGTGATCCTCGGCCGTTCCACGGATCCCATGATCTGTCAACCGTGCACTAATCTTCGCCGGGGGCGTGGCGCCCCGGACCGGGAGGAGGGCGGCGTGACAACTGTACTGCTGATCGGCGCTGCGGCGGTGGTCGTCGTCATCGTCGGCTACGCCGTGCTGGCGTACAACCGGCTCGTCCGCGCGCGCAACACCTACCAGCAGGCGTTCGCCCAGATCGACGTCCAACTGACCCGCCGGCACGACCTGGTGCCCAACCTCGTCGAGACCGCCAAGGGCTACCTGCGGCACGAGCGCGAGACGCTGGAGCGGGTCACCGCCGCCCGCGCGGCGGCCGTGAACGCTCAGGCAGCCGCCGGGGGCACCGCGGCCGACGCTGCGGCGCTGGGCCTGCTCGCCGGCGCGGAGAACCAGCTCACCGCCGCCCTCGGACAGCTGTTCGGCCTCGCTGAGGCGTACCCGGACCTGAAGGCCAACCAGAACATGCTGGCGCTCACCGAGGAGCTGACCACGACGGAGAACCGGGTGGCGTTCGCCCGGCAGGCCTACAACGACGCCGTGATGTCCTACAACATCGCCCGCGAGACGGTGCCCACCAACGTCGTCGCGGGCCTGTTCTCCTTCGGCCCCGCAACGCTGTTCGAGCTGGCGGAACCCGACGAGCGCAACGCGCCGCGGGTGCAATTCTGAGGACGGGAATGAACTTCTTCGACAGACAGCAGCGGGTACGCCGCATGTCGGCGCGCCTCGTGGTGCTCTTCGTCCTCGCGGTGATCGCGATCGTCGCGGCCGTCGACCTCGCCGTGGTGTTCGCCTTCAACGCCTTCAGCAAGGGCCTCGCGGACATCGCCGGCATCGTGGCCGTGACGAGCATCCTGACGCTGACCGCGATCATCCTCGCCGCCACGTTCCGCATGCTCGGCCTGCGCGGCGGCGGCGGGAAGGTCGCCCGCGAGCTGGGCGGCGTGGCCGTGCCGACGGACACCCAGGACCCGCAGCTGCGCCGCCTGCGCAACGTCGTCGAGGAGATCGCCATCGCCTCCGGCACGCCGGTGCCCGAGGTCTACGTGCTGCCCGACGAGGCGGGCATCAACGCGTTCGCGGCCGGCTGGAACAGCTCCAGCGCGGCCGTCGCGGTCACCCGCGGGGCGCTTGTCCGGCTCAACCGCGACGAGCTGCAGGGCGTCATCGCGCACGAGTTCAGCCACGTGGTCAACGGGGATATGCGGCTCAACATCCGGCTCATGGGCCTGCTGTACGGCATCCTCTTCCTGGCCGTCATCGGCCGCACGCTGACCCAGTTCGGCATCATCGGCGGCGACCGCCGCGACGAGAAGTCCAGCGGCAACCCGCTGGCGATCGTGGGCATCGCGCTGCTCGTCACCGGTGGCATCGGCGTCTTCGCGGGTCGCCTGATCAAGGCGTCGGTGTCGCGCCAACGCGAGTACCTCGCCGACGCCTCCGCCGTGCAGTTCACCCGGCAGCCGTCCGGCATCGCCGGGGCGCTCAAGAAGATCGCCGGCCTGGAGGCGGGCTCGGACCTCAGGAACCCACGCCGCGAGGAGGTCGGGCACATGCTCTTCGGCGCGGGCGCGCGGACCGCGTTCGCGTCGTGGTTCGCCACCCACCCGCCGCTCGTGGAGCGCATCAAGATCCTCGAGCCGTCGTTCGACCCGAACCAGATGACCGCGCTGCGCCGGCAGTGGGCCGAGCACCCGCCGTCGGGACTGGACGAGGACCTCTCCATGGGCCTCGTCGAGCGCAACGGGAAGTCCGGGGGCGGGGCCGTGCTGCCCGAGCCGACGGCCACCGTGCCTGTCCCCGAGGCGACGGTCGTCGACCGGATCGGCGCGCCCAGCGAGGAGTCCTACTCGCGGGCCGGTGCCATCCTCGACGAGATCCCGGCCGACGTGCGCGAGCGCGCCCGCGACGGCGCCACCGTCGTGCCCCTCGTGCTCGGGCTGATCATGGCCGACGAGCCGGCCGCCCGCGACAACCAGCGCGCCGCGCTGGCCGCGCACGGCCCGGCCCTCGGCGACGCCGCGACCGCGCAGGCGACCGCGCNGGCCCGGCCCTCGGCGACGCCGCGACCGCGCAGGCGACCGCGCTGTCGCGGCTGCACCGGCTGCTGCGCCTGCTGCTGGCCGAGCTGGCGCTGCCGGCCCTGCGCGCGCTGCCGGCGCAGGAGAAGCAGGCCGCGCTGCGCCAGATCTACGACCTCATCCACGCGGACGGCCGCATCAGCGGGTACGAGTACTGCCTGTCCCGGCTCGTCTATCGGGAGCTCGACGCCGCGCTGAACCCCCGGTCGGCCTGGCGCGGCGAGCGGCACACGATCACCGGCTCCCGCGACGCGGTCACGCTGCTGCTCACCGTCCTCGCCCAGTACGGCAACCCGGCGCCCGAACGTGCCTCGGTGGCGTTCCAGGCCGGCATGGCCCGGGTGCTGCCGCGCTTCTCCCGGCCGTACGCGCCGCCGTCGCAGGGCGTCGTGGCGCTGGAGTCGGCGTGGTCGGCGCTGGTCGGGCTCGCCCCGCACGACAAGCAGGAGCTCGTGGCCGGCGCGCTGGCGGTCATCTCGGCTGACGGCGTCACCACGCTCACCGAGCTGGAGCTGCTGCGCACCGTATGCGCCCTGCTCGACTGCCCGTTGCCGCTGGAGCTGGCCGCGCCCGTGCCGCGCCGTTAGCACACCCGGCCGGCGTGTCGCGAGCACGGCACGCGAACGAGCGTCACCCAAACGGGTCGGCCTGTGTTGATCAGGTATGCGGAGAGTCACTTTCCTGACCCGGCTGGCCGTTCTCGCGGTCGTCGTGCCGACGGTCATCAGCACAGGCGGCGCGGCCTCCGGCCGACCCGCGACATCGCCAACCGCCACGTCCCCAACGGTCACCGCCGGTTACGCGGCGACCAAGGTGGACACCGGCACGCGCGCGCCGGAGGTGGCGCCGCGCGCGGCGGCCGGGGCGCCGACCCTTCGTCACGTCTGGCGTGACACGTGGCGCACGGGCATCAACGCGATCGCCCGGTTCCAACTGGACACCACCTCGTACGTCCTGTCGTACCAGGGTTCGTCCGGCGCGGCCCGGATCGACCGGCTGAACGCCGCCGGGCAGGGCACCAGCAACATCTGGCGCGGGCTGTGGTCGCGCGGCTGGACGTCGATCGTGCCGTACCGCCTGGACACCGGGACGTACCTGCTGCGGTACAACAAGAACGACGGCTCGGTCACCACCGACAGGGTCAACACCGGCGGCCGGGGCATCCGGCCCGTGTGGCGGTCGCGGTGGACGAGCGGCTGGACCCGGGTGGTCCCGTTCAGCCAGGGCCGCGAGATGTACCTGCTCGGGTACAAGCAGTCCGACGGTACGGTCGCCGTGGACCGGTTCAACGCCGACGGCATGGGCACCACCACGGTGTGGGTGTCGCAGTGGGAGCCCGGCTGGACCAACATCGCGCCCTACCGCGAAGGATCGAACACCTACCTGGTGAAGTACCGTCGCGGCAACGGGGCGACGAAGATCGACAGGTTCAACGGGAGCGGCATGGGCACGACCAACGTGTGGTCGTCGACCTGGCCCACGGGCCTCACGACGATCCTGCCGATGGTCGTGGGCGGCAAGTCGTACCTGCTGTCCTACCGCAGCGCGGCGGCGCAGGCCTCGCTCGACGAGTTCAACGCCGGCGGCCAGGGCGTCACCCCGCTGTGGGCCGCCCGGTGGTCGTCGAACTGGAGCGCCTTCGTGCCGTACTACCTGACCGGCTCCGACTACCTGCTGTCGTACAAGGTGGGCAGCGGCCTGGTCACCGTCTCGCAGTTCGTCGAGGGTCACCTCCGCGCGCGGATGTGACCCCCGGCCCTCGGCTTCGTCAGCCGATGGCGAAGCCGAGGGCCATCGCGACCACCACGGCCTGCTCGGCGGTGATCCGCGCCCCCGCGCGGGTGACCGCGAGCGGGTCCAGCGTGGACAGGTCGCTGCCGCGCAGGTCGGCCCGGTCCAGCCGGGCCTTCGTCACGTCCGCCCCGGTCAGGTCGAGCCCGGCGAGCGTGGCCCCCTCCAGGTTCGCGGCGCTCAGGTCGGCCTCGCGCATCCGCAGCCCGGTCAGGGTGACGCCGCGCAGGTCCGCGTCGGCGAGGCTGACGAACGACCAGTCGCCCCCGTCGGCCCGCAGCGGCCGCAACTCGCACTCCACGAACCGGCTGCCCACGAGCTTGCAGCCGGTGAACTCCGCCTCGAAGAACACGCTGCGGGTGAACACGCACCGCAGGAACGCCGAGTCGGTGTGCCGGGAGGCGTTGAACCGCACGTTGCCGAACGAGCACTCCTCGAACCGGGCGCCCCGGCTCACCGCCTCGGTCAGGTCGACGTCGAAGAACGAACACCCCTGGTACGCCCGGTCCTCGAGCTCCTCGCCGTACCAGTCCAGGTCCCGGAACGTCTCACCCTCGATCAGGTCCGCCATGCGGCCAGCCTAGTCACCGCGTTGACCACGCCCGCCCCCACGAGGACGCCCAACGCGATCGACACCACGCTGCCGGCCGTACTCATGAGGGAGGCGATGCCCGCCGCGGACGGCAACTCGACCGCCTGGGTGAGCGTCACGAGGCCCAGGGCACCCGGCACCAGCAGCCAGAACGCGGGCAGGTAGGCGACGACCGGGGCCGGCCCGCCGAACCGGGCGAGCAGGGCCGCGACCACCACCATGACCACGGCGCCCAGGAAGCCCGACATGGTCGCGCCGATCACCGCGGCGCCCAGCACCTGACCGGTGTAGGCGGCGTAGAGCACCGCGAGGCTCCACGGCAGGCTGCGCGGCGCCCCGCCCAGGTGCAGGTGCACGCCGACCGCGAAGACGAACACGCCGATCCACGGCGTCGCCGCGCCGGCCACCACGTACCCGACGGGCGCGTCCGCCTCGTCGGCCGCGAGGCCGACCACCTGCGCGGCCGCGATGATGCCGAACACCAGCAGGCCGAGCTGCACCACGCCCACGACCAGGCGGCCCGACCCGGCGATCATCTCGCCGGCCGAGATGTCGATGATGCCCGTCGTCAGCGTGCTGCCCGGCAGGAAGCCGACCAGGGTGGCCGCGAGCAGCGGGATCGGCCCCTCCATGAAGTCGGCGCGCACCAACAGGAACGCCGCCAGCGACACCAGGAACGAGACGAGCACGGGCAGCGGGATCTGCAGGTACGCGAGCCGCGGGAAGCCGAGCTTGAACAGGCCCACGCCCGCGCCGAGCACCGTGACGGCCAGCAGGTCGGCGATCGTGGGCTGCAGGAACATGGCCAGGCCGAGACTGAAGATGGTGTACCCGAGGACGGTGCCGGCCGGGCCGTACGGGGGCGGCAGGGCGGGCACCTCGGTCAGCCGTCGGCGGGCCTGCTCGACGGTCAGCCGCCCGGCCTCCGCGTCGTCGGCGACCGCGATGACGGCGGCGATCTGGTCCAGCCGCAGGGACATGTTGACCCCGACCCGCACCGCCACGGTCCCGCGATACTCGCCCGGCACTCCGACCAGCATCAACGTCGGCAGGACCACGATCTCCGGATCGGCCACGCCGAACCGCACCGCGATGGCGCGCAGCCGCTCGACGATCGTGGTCACCGGCGTGCCCGTGGCGTTCAGCGCGATGCCGAGCTCGCTGAGGAACTCCCGTAACTGGACGACATCGGCGGGGCCGACCCCGCTGCGCGCCGGCGACGGCACCACCCGCCGGCCGGCCCGCCACTCGCGCACCACGACCAGACCCGCCCCCGTGAGGATGATGGCGGCCACCACCACCGACCCCCACGACACGTGCACACCCCCGCTCACCAGGCAAGTCTCTCGCGGTGTCATGCCGCGGTCGCGCATGGTGGCCCGGCGCGCCGCGCTGCGGCAGAATGGCGCCGTGGCTCGATGGGAATACGCGCGACTTGAGTACCGGGCGGCCGGGACGTTCGGATCCGACCAGTCGATGGACTGGACCGCCACCTTCCACCACGCCGGCGGCGTGCACCGGTGGGGCACCGACGAACGCTACGACGACCTGAGCCACCTCAACCGGGCCGGCGCCGACGGCTGGGAGGCCTGGCACCGCAACGTGCTCCACATTGGGCAGCCCCAGCGGATGCACGCGGTGACCTATTCGCTGCGTCGACAGGTCGCCTGATTCCTCGTGGCCGCCGCGACCCTCGTCGGGCGCGAGCGTGAGCTGGCCGCCCTGCGCGCCGCGTGGGCGGCGGTGGGCGACGGGCTGACCCGGGTCGTCGGGGTCGACGGCGCGCCGGGCACCGGAAAAACCGCTCTGGTACGCCACTTCGTCGCGTCCGCGGCGGCCCCCGCCGTGGCGTGGGTGAGCGGCGACGAGGACGAGGCGGCGCTGCCGTGGGGCGTGCTGGGCCAGCTCGCGCGGGCGCTCCCCGGCTCCCGCCTCGGCGACGTGCCCGCCGGCGCCGAGCCGCTGTTCGTCGCGCAGGCCCTCGCCGCCGACCTGCAGCAGCGCCCCGGGCTCATCCTCGTCGTCGACGACGCCCACTGGGCCGACCCGCCGTCGCTGGCCGCGCTGCGGCTCGCCGCGCGCCGGCTGTTCGCCGATCCGCTGCTGCTCGTCGTCGTCCACCAGACCGTCGGCCGGTCCGTCCACTCCGGACTGACCCGGTCGCTCGACGAGGGGTGGCGGCGGCTGTTCGACTCCGACCGGGGCGTGTCCGTGCGGGTCGACGGCCTCGACGCCGCCGACCTCGTGCCGCTCGCCGCCGCGTACGGGCACCCCGGCCTGTCCCCCACCGGGGCCGCCCGGCTGCACGAGCACACGGGCGGGCATCCGTTGCACGTACGGCACGTGCTCGACCAGGTGCCCATGCACGCCATAGTGTTCGGGCAGGGTCCGTTGCCGGCGCCGCGCGAGGACGCCGACGCCGTCGCCGCCGACCTGGCCGCCTGCCGGCCCGCCGGACGCGCCCTGCTCGACGTGGGCGCGGTCCTGGGCCAGCGGTTCCGCCTCGCCGACGCCGCCAGCCTCGTCGACGACGCCGGGCTGTTGGACAACGCCGGGCTGTTCGACGACGCCGGGCTGTTCGACGACCGCGGGGTGGGCGCGGGCGACGTCGTCGACGACGCGCGGCTCGTCGCGGAGGTGCCCGGCTCCGCCGGCGCGGAGCTCGCCTTCACCAGCAGCCTCGTGCGCGGCGTGGTCTACCACGCGCTGCCCCGCGCCCGCCGCCGCGACCTGCACCGGCGGGCCGCGCGGCTCGGCCGGCCCGACGCGCTCTGGCACCGGG
>NZ_BAAALT010000221.1:0-3314 GCF_039528515.1 Luedemannella flava | reverse complement strand
CCGGCGCGGCGGGGAGCGCGAGGCGCCGCGGCGCGGCGGGCAGCTGCCGGGGCATGGGCGGACCCTCCGCAGTGGACCGTCGCGCCGCCAGCCGCGCCCGCTTCCGGTCGCGGCGCACCACGACGATCCCGTACAGGAGCAGGATGATGCCCGTCAGCACCACGATCCCGGACCAGATCGCCCAGAGCGTCACCGTGTCGATGGCCACGGTGGCGAGCGTCGCCGGGTCCCCCTGTTCACCCACCCCCGGAGCTTGCCACGTCGGTCGGCGTGCTGCCCACCCCGGTCCCGCCCCGGCGGGCGCGGACCGCGTCGATCTCGGCGCCGAGCAGTACGGCGAACGCCGACAGGTACAGCCACAGCATGAGGATGATGACGCCGGCCAGGCTGCCGTACATCTGGTTGTAGCGGCCGAAGTTCGCCACGTAGAGCGAGAAGCCCACCGAGCCGAGGATCCACAGCACGAGGGCGGTGACCGTGCCCCACGTGACCCACCGCCACGGCGGCCGCTCGCCCACCGGACCCCAGTGGTAGAGCACCGCCAGCCCGATGCCGATGACGACGACGAGCAGCACCCACCGGCTCAGCTCCGCGCCCACCTCGGCGACCGCGTCGAGGCCGAGTTGGCGCAGCACCACCGGGAACGCCGCCACCAGGCCGAGCACGATCAGCGCCGTGACCAGGGCGCCGAGGGTGAGGACGACCGACGTCGCCGCCCGCTTCACGAACCCGCGGACCTCCACCTGCCCGTTCACGATGGACAGTCCGGTGATCAGGGCCCGGACGCCGCCGGCGGCCGCCCACAGCGTGGCCAGCAGGCTGACCACCACGCCGAGGGTGAGTCCGCCCGAACTCGCCGCGGCGATGGCCGAGAGCTGGGCGGACAGCAGGTCCTCGGCGCCGGGCGGGAGCTGGCCGGTGATCGGGGCCAGCTGCTCGTCGATCTGGTCCGGGTCGGTCACCAGGCCGTACACGGCGACCAGGGCCAGGGCCGCGGGGAAGATCGCGAGCAGGGCGTAGAACGCCACCCCGGCCGCGACGAGCGGGAGCTGGTGGCGCTTGACCGCGTCGCGGACCTGCTTGCCGAGGTCGATCAGGTCGCGCACGGGTTCATCTCACCCCACCCGGCGGCCCGGCACGCCGAAAATGCTCTTGCCGGCCTGCCCACCGCGGAATAACGTGGTCGGTACACGCGAGAGGAGGTGGTCCGACGTTGAATAGCAACTGGACTCGTGAGGTGGCTGTCCGCTAGCCGCTCGTCCTCACCGGACACGCTTCGTCGTGACCGCCCGACGGCGGTGTGGCGAATACCAGACAGCTACCCGACCCCCGGGGCCCGGCCAGTCCAGCCGGTCCGCTCAACGCGGAACCCCGGGGGTCGCTTCATATCCAGGTCAGCGCGCGTGTGACGGGTCACCGTCCGCCCATGGGGAACAGCGCGTACTCCTGATGCGCGCCTCGACGCGACGGCTTAGCCTGTGCGGTGCCCCCGTACCCTCCCCGATCGCCGCGAGGACTGGCCATGACGAGCGCGGAGCGCAGCCGCCGACGACCGGCGGTGGTCCCCCTCGCCCTGGTGCTGGTGGGGATGTTCGCGGCAGGAGCCGCCGTCGGTTGGTGGGCCGCTGTCCACTACCACCCCCGCTACGCCCCCGACGTCGTCGTGACCGGCGCCGACGCGCCGGCCGCCGGCGAGGGCACCGCCCTGCTCACCCCCGACGTGCGCGGGCTCACCGCCGCCGCCGCGAAGCAGGTCCTCGCCGACGCGGGGCTCGCCGCCGTGGCCGTGCGCACCAGCGAACAGCCGTCCGTCGCGCCCGAGGGCACCGTCGTCGCCCAGGAGCCGGCGGCCGGGGCGCCGATCGGCGACGCGGTCACCCTCGCCGTCGCCACCCCCGCCAAGGTGCCCGAGGTCGTGGGCGAGGACGTGCGCGCCGCCGTGCGGGCGCTGCAGGCGCTCGGCGCCACGGTCGAGGTCCGCCGGACGTACCGGCCGGGCAGCCCGATCGACGCCGTGCTCGCCGTCGACCCCGGCGAGGGCGCGACCGCGCCGACGCACGTGACGCTCACCGTGGCCGGGCCGCCCGCCACGGCGTACCTCGCCGACCTGCCCGTCGGCAACTCCGGCTGCGGGTCCGCCGCGGTGGTCGTCGCGGGCCTGCCCTACGGGCACGGCCTGCGCTGCCCGGCCGGCGCCGGCTTCGTCGACGTCCTCTACGTCCTCGACGGCCACGCCCTGCGGTTCGACGCCGTCGTCGGGCAGCCCGACGCGGAGAGCGCCGGCCGCGTCGCCCGGTTCAGCGTCATCGCCGACGGCCGCGAGATCGCCGCCGGCACCGTGCGCGCCGGCCAGACGCGGGCCCTGTCGCTGGACGTCGCCGACGTGGCGCGCCTCGCGATCCGGGTGCGGGCCGAGTCCGGCCCGACCGGCGGTTCGCTCGTCTTCGGCGACGCCCGGTTCAGTGCCGGCGCCGCCGCCATCGCCGCCCTGCGGGCGGGCGCATGAGCGAGCGTCAGCGAGCGAATCATCAGCTCAGTGTTGACTCACGGCAGCGCCGGAGCGCAGCGGAGGTGATGGCGTGAGCGCCGCGACGCGCGGCCCACGGCCGCTGTGGCGGGTGGTCGCGGTGGTCGTCGGGCTCGCGGTCGTGGGCGCGGCGGTCGCCGTGGGTCTGGCCTGGGAGCGGGGCCGGTCGCTGTCCGCGCCGGTCGCCCCCGAGAAGAGCGCGGCGGTACGCGGCGACGACGTCGAGATCTCCATTCCGGAGTACGGGGTGTCCGAGGCGGGCACGCTCAGCGCCCGGCCGGTGCGCGCGGCGCTGCCCGACACGGCCCGCGCCGGCGCCGCGTTCGCGGTGGACCTCGGCATCGTGGAGCTGCGCAAGCCGGCCACCGCGCGGCTGCGCGTCGACCCCGCGCTGCCCGCCGACGCCACGCCCTGGCTGGCGCTGCGCGGCGACGCCCCGGACGCGCCCTGGCGGGCCCTGCCCGTGCGCCTCGACGAGGACCGGAAGTGGGCGACGGCCGACGTGGCGGTGCTGACCGGCACGACCGTCGTCACCGTCGCCTGGCTCGACCCGCAGGCGCTCGCCGACGAGGTCGCGGCCGCCGTGCCGTGGCTCGCGGCCCTCGCCCCGCAGACCACGCCCTCCGCGACGCCCGCCGTGCCCGCGCCGGGCGGCACGGCCCCGGAAACCAGCGCGGCGACCTCGACCTCGACGACCTCGACCGGTGCGCCGGTCACCGGCACCACGCCGGTCACCGGCACCACGCCGGCCGGCGGCGGGCCGAAGATCACCGGCGGGCCGGCGACC
>NZ_BAAALT010000220.1:0-1339 GCF_039528515.1 Luedemannella flava | reverse complement strand
CGCGGCGCGCGGCCCGCGCGGCCCGAGGCCCCGGCGCACGCGCCGCAGCAGCGGCACCGACACGCCCACGGCAAGCAGCCCGACGACAGTGAGGGTGAGGAAAAAACGCCCCGACACGGACCGCTGGGCGCCCGCCTCGTGGTCGGCGTCGGCCAGCCGGCGCACGGCCGCCGTCAGGTCGTCGGGGCGGCCCTCGGTGCGGTCGGCGGGCTGGCCGCCGAACAGCTTCGCCGGGTGCGGCTTGCCCAGCGCGGCCAGCGCCGTCGGGGCCAGGTCGATCAGCTGCAGGTACCCGGACCGGCTGGTGCTCGGGGAGCTGAGCCAGCCGCCGGTGAAGCCGGGCCCCTCGGCGATCGCGACGTGCAGGCGGGAGGTCTCGTCGGTGTCGGCCAGCCCGGCCACCATCACCAGGGAGCCCGGCGGGCGGCCGGCCAGCACCCGGGCCATCCGGGCGTCGGCCTCGCGGACGGCGTACCCGCGCACGTCGCCCTCGCCGGCGACCACGCCCAGGTCGACCATCGACAGGACGCACTGCTTGAGCAGCGCGGTCGGGTCGCCGGGCAGGGCGGCGGCGTACCGGTCGACCCGGCCGATAGGCCGTGCCGCGGCCACGGCGGCGCCGGAGCCGACCGCGACCGTGCACCGCACCGACTCGGTCAGCGCGCCGGGCCGCGCACCCCAGGTCTGGCGCTCGTTGTAGGAGACGATCGTCGGCTGGTCCTTGACCAGCCCGCCGATGCCGTCCGGGCTGAGCACCTCGGTGTTGCCGAGGTAGCAGCCGATCGCGCTGTCCGCCTCGGGAGCGGCGGACGGCGTGGGCGCCGCCGACACCCCGGCCGACGGCGTCGCCTTGAGCGGGGTCGCGGCCCGCACGCCGGTGCGGATGGCGGGGTTGCCGGCGCCGAGCGTGAGCCACCCGTCGGCGGGGCAGGTCACGCCCCGCGCGGAGCGCACCGCCAGGGCGCCGATGGAGCCCTGCGCGGCCAGCCGCCACAGCGTGGGCGTCCCGGTCGGGGACAGGTCGTCCCAGCGCAGCCCCGGCGCACCCGCGATGATCACGTACTCGGCCTTGCGCTGGCTGACGCTCGTGGCCGGCCGGGCGACGAGGGCGACGATGCTGGCCAGGGCCACGGCGGCGGCCACCAGGAACGGCGCGAGGCGCCGGCCCCCGATGACGGCGCCCTTCGTCACCCGGAACCTGCGCAGGCGCTTCACCAGCTGCCGGCGCGGCATCAGTCGCGCCCGCCCGGGCCCGCCGCCGGCGCGTCGCCGGTCGGCCGCGCGGGGGCGGCCAGCTCGTCGTACAGGTCACTGATCATGGCGACGGTGTCGGTCTCGG
>NZ_BAAALT010000219.1:1126-2096 GCF_039528515.1 Luedemannella flava | reverse complement strand
CCGGCGCGGGGCCGAGCACCTGGCGCGCGGCCGGGTGCAGCCGGGCGCGGCGCACCTGCGGGCCGGGCTGGAGCTCACCCCGGCCGGGCCGACCCGGCCAGCCCGGCTGCTCACGGCCGTGGAGGCGCTGCTCGTGGCCGGCGACATCGCCACCGCCGTCGAGTACGCCGAGCAGGTCGCCGCCCTGCCGCGCGACGCCTGGTCGGACTACGTCAACGGGTACCTGCTGCTGGTGAGCGGCGACCAGGCGGGTGCGCGCGAGCGGCTCTGCCGGGCGTACCCGATGGTCGACAGTGACCGGGGCGCGGGCGGCGACGCACCGCCGGGCCTGCGCTCGCGCATCGCGAGCCAACTGGCGATCCTCGGCGTCGTCTCGGTCAACTACGCGGACATGGTCACCTACGGCGCGGCGGCGGTCGCGGACCCGGACCTGCCGCCGTGGGCGGCGGCGTTCGCCTGGTTCACCCGGGCGCTCGGGCTGTCCGTGGCGGGGCACAGCGACGCGGCGCTGGCCGAGCTGACCGGCGCCCACCTGCCCGGCTCCCCCGCCGGCCTCGACGGGCTCGTCGCGCGCGGCATGATCCGCCTGTGGTCCGACGACCTCGACGGCGCCCACGCCGACCTCGGCGCCGCCCTGCGCCGGGCCGTGCGCGGCGAGCCGCTGCGCATCGGCCAGCTGCTCGGCTTCCTCGGCGAGGCGGAGTACCGGCGCGGCGAGCTGGTCGCCGCCGCCACGCACACCGAGCTGGCCGTCGGCGACGCGGAGGAGAACAACCGGGTCTGGGACTACGCCATGCTGCACGGCCTCGCCTGCTATCCCCTCGCCGCCCAGGCCGAGTGGGACGCGGCCGGCGCGCACGCGGAGCAGGCCACGGCCTGGGCGCGGATGACCGGCACGCCGGCGGCCGTGCACGACGAGGCGGCGGCCCGCGCGGCGCTCGGCCAAGCCCGGGGCGTGCCGGCAGAGCTG
>NZ_BAAALT010000219.1:0-1115 GCF_039528515.1 Luedemannella flava | reverse complement strand
GCTGGCGGCCGCCGACGACCTCGACGCGCACTACCCGATCCGCGAGCCCGGCACGTACGTCGTCGGGGCCGTCCGGGCGGAAGGGCTCGCCCTGCTCGGCGACGTGGCCGGCGCCGAGAAGGCGCTCGCCGAGTTCGCCGGGCGGATCACCGGGCCGCCCCGCCGGTCCGCGGTGATGGCGCTCGCCCGGGGCGGATCTCTGCTGGCCGCCGCGCGGGGCCGGCATGCCGAGGCGCTCGACGAGGCCCGCCGCGGCCGGTCGCACGCGGCGGGTATCGGCATGCCGCTGGAGGCGGCGCGGTTCGACCTGCTCATCGCCGACGCGGAGGGCGCGCTCGGGCGGCGGGCCGCCGCGGAACGGCACCTGCGGGTCGCCCTGTCCGCGTTCGCGACGACCGGCGCCCGGGCGTACACGGCGCAGACGCTGGCGGCGGCCGAGCGGCTCGGCGTCCCGCTGGGCGTGCCGCCGGCCGCGCTCGACGGGCTGACCGCCGCCGAACGGGCCGTGGCCAGCCTCGTCTGTCAGGGACTGTCCAACCGCGACATCGCCGCCCGGCTGGTGATCTCCGTGAAGACGGTGGAGTTCCACCTCACCCGGGTCTTCCGTCGCCTCGACGTGGCCAACCGCGCCCAGTTGCGCCGCGTCCTCGCCGAACATGGGTAAGGATGGGGCATGACGCTGACCTGGACCGGCGTGAACCTCGACGCCCCCGACCCGGCCGCGCTCGCCCGCTTCTACGCCCGCCTGCTGGGCTGGGAGATCCGGGTGGAGGAGCCCGACTGGGTGAAGCTCGCCGCCCCGGGCGGCGAGGCGACGCTGTCCTTCCAGGAGGAGAGGAACTACGTCCGCCCGGTCTGGCCGGCCGGGCCGGGCGACCCGCCGATGATGATGCACCTGGAGATCCGCGTCGACGACCTGGCGACGGCCTGCGCCCACGCCGAGGAGTGCGGCGCCACGCTGGCCGACTTCCAGCCCCAGGACGACGTCCGCGTCTACCTCGACCCGGCGGGCCACCCCTTCTGCCTCTGGCTCGGCTGACTGCCGCTACCCCGTGCGGATCTTGGATGGAAGTGGCTGCTCGACTTTCGCACTTTTCGTGATCAAGTGGTGGGGT
>NZ_BAAALT010000218.1:0-765 GCF_039528515.1 Luedemannella flava | reverse complement strand
CCCGGTCACCGACCGGTTCGATGCGCGGCGCGGCGGTCGCCGCGGCTGCCGGGTTCGCGGCGACCGCCACGAAGGCGCTCGCGATGAGCGCCAGCGTCGCGGGTAGGACAGTGGGTCGTTTCACGCTCTGCTCCTCCCGCCCGCCCGGTCAGGGCGGGCTTTCCCGGGGTGGGGGGCCGTAGGGGGTACCACGGCCGTCCGGCCAAGCCGCGGGTGTACCGACGGCCCAGTTGAGGTCAGACGTTAGGTTTGCGTCCCACTGAGCGAAACAGGGAAAACCCTTGATGCGTTGCCGAGGGTCACAGTCCCTGCACGAGGCGGCTCGACAGCTGCGTGCGCGACCGGACGCCGAGCTTGCGGTAGACCCGGGTGAGAGTCGCCTCGACCGTCTTGATGGACAGGAACAGCTGCGCGGCGATCTCCCGGTTGCTCGCCCCCGCCCGGACCAGCGCCGCGATGCGCGCCTCGGTCGCCGTCAGCTCCGCCGGGTCGGGCGCGGCGGCCCGGGTCGCCTGCGCGATCCACGGGGTGGCGCCCACAGCGGTGAACGTGCCCAGCGCCCGCTCCGCGAGCGAGCGGGCGGACGCGTACCGCCGGCGGCGGCGCTCCACCTGGGCGGCGATGAGCAGGCTGTGCCCGTACTCGATGGGTTGTCCCAGCTCGGTGAAGCGCGCCGCGGTGTCGCCCAGCAGCGCGACCGCGCGGTCGTGCTCGCCGCGCGCGGCGAGCAGCACGGCGGCGGCGCGGTCGAGCCGGGCCCGGGTG
>NZ_BAAALT010000217.1:361-6026 GCF_039528515.1 Luedemannella flava | reverse complement strand
CGGCGTCCGCGCGGCGCGCGGCCCGTGCCGCGGTGCGGGCCGTGACGACCGCGCCAGCCAGTTCCCCCTGGGCCACCGCGAGGCGCCGGCGGGCCCCGGGAAGCTGCCTACCCACCCGGGCGTACGCCAGCCCGGCCGCTCGCGCCCGGCCGCTGGCCACTTCAAGCTCAGCATGGGTACGGGCCGCCATCCGGTCGACGCGGTCCTTGTCGTCGTGCGGATCGGCGGCCGCGGCGGGGACGTCGGCGAGCAGCACGAACAGGATCGCCAGCGCGCCGACGACGCACCTGAGCGCGGTTCGCTCCACTGCCCACCTTCCTGGCCGCGCGGCGCCCCACGACGCCACCCACGATGCCTAACGACCGTTTCGCCCGAAATGACACCGTGTGCGTCCCGCCGCACCCACGCGCCGACCAGCACCCGTGCGCGAACAACCCGGACAACGGGTCCCTGAGCGCAGCCCGGATGAGTGGCCCCGCGGCGCCTCCCCGCCACCGGGCACGGGGGCGTGTCGGGCGGGACGCGGACGGGCCCGGTGCCCGCCGATGGTCGGCGGGTCCGGGCCCGGGCGCGTGACTGCGGTCTGCGTCAGACCTTGATGTAGAAGCGGAGCGCCACCCAGCCGGTGACCGAGCTGATCAGCACGGCCACGCCGGCGATCGCCGGGAAGACGAGGTGCACGTTGCTCCAGGGGACGTCGAGCAGCAACGTCGTCAGCGGTTTGAGCGTCCCGTCGATGACGAAGATCTTGGAACAGATCAGGATGATGTACGCGATGACCGCGCCGATCAGGCCGGCCGCCACCGCCTCCAGGACGAACGGCGCCTGGATGAACCAGTTCGAGGCGCCGACGAGTTTCATGACCGCGACCTCGCGTCGCTTGCTGTAGGCGGCCACCTGGATCGTGTTGATCACGAGGAGGAGTGCCGCGACGCCCTGGACGATGGCGATGATGAGGGCGAGTTTCTGCAGTGAACTGATCACCGAGAAGACCTTGGAGAGCAGCGCCTTCTGGTCGACGATCTCGTCGACGCCCTCCATGGTCTGGAACTTCGCCTCGATCTCGCTGAACTTGCCGGGGTCCTTGAGCTTCACCCGGAACGACTCGGGCAGCGAGTCGGCCTTGGTGGAGGCGACCAGGTCGGGCGCGTCCTTGAAGATCTCACTGAACCGGGCGAACGCCTGCTCGCGCGTCTCGAAGTCGGCCTTCTCCACGAGCTCGTCCGCGTTCAGGGCCGCCGTGATGGCGTCCTTCTGCGGCTGGGTCACCTCGTTCTTGAGGAAGATCGTGACCTCGATCTGCTCGTAGTAGAAGTCCTTCATCAGGTTGACCTGCATGAACATCAGCAGGCTCGCGCCGACCAGGGTAAGCGACACCGCCATCGTGATGATCATCGCGATGGTCATGGTGACGTTGCGCCACAGTCCGGTGAGCACCTCGGACAGGACGTACTTGATACGCATCGGGTGGGATCCTTCCCGCCTTCTCTGGTCCGGCCGTCAGCCGTAGACGCCCCGGGGCTGGTCACGAACGATCTTGCCTGCCTCGATCTCGACGACCCGGCGGCGCATCTGGTTCACGATGTTGGAGTCGTGAGTAACCATCACGACGGTCGTGCCGGTCCGGTTGATCCGGTCGAGGAGCCGCATGATCTCGATGGACGTGTCCGGGTCGAGGTTTCCGGTGGGCTCGTCCGCAAGGAGGATCAGCGGACGGTTCACGAACGCGCGGGCGACCGCGACGCGCTGCTGCTCACCACCCGACAGCTCGTGCGGGTACCGGTGCTCCTTGCCGCCGAGGCCGACCAGCTCGAGCACCTCGGGTACGACCCGGCGCGCCACGGCCTGGGTCTTGCCGATCACCTCGAGGGCGAAGGCCACGTTCTCGTACGCCGTGCGGTTGGGCAGCAGGCGGAAGTCCTGGAACACGCAGCCGATCGAACGGCGGAAGTGCGGCACCCGCCACGAGCGCATGTGGCCCAGCTCACGCCCGTTCACCGAGATCTTGCCCTTGGTGGGCTGGATCTCGCGCAGCAGGAGCTTGATGAAGGTGGACTTGCCGGAGCCCGAAGGCCCGATGAAGAAGACGAACTCGCCCTTCTCCATGGTGACCGAGACGTCGTTGAGGGAAGGGCGCGACGCCTTGGGGTAGGTCTTCGTCACGTGCTCAAGCGCAATCACGGGTGGTGAGTCTACGCGGTGTCACTGAACCGCCAAGTCCACGTGCCCGGTTGCGTGCGATTCGCCCGCGAATACGCTGGCCGACCAGGCGCCCGTACTCCCCGGAAATTGCTCTTCGGAGCGGCTAATTCACGCTGTGTCAGCGGGGTTGCCAGGCCTCGTGGTCGGCGATGAGGCGACGGACGTGCGCCGGGAGACGACCCTTCACCAGCTCGGCCAGGCTCACCTCGTCGAGCACCCGGCGCACCGACGCGCGGACCGCCACCCACAGGTGGGGCAGGTAGGCCGCGGCGCCCGGATAGGCCGTGTCCTCGGGGCGCTGGCCGCGCACGCCCGCGAGCGGCCCGTCCACCGCCCGCAGGACCTGGCCGACCATCACCTCGGCCGGCGGCTTGGACAGCGTGTAGCCGCCGTCGACGCCGCGGGTGCTCTGCACCACGCCCGCGCGACGCAGGTCGGCGAGGATCGCCTCCAGGAACTTGCGGGGCATCTGCTGTTCGGTGGCGAGCGCCTGCGCGGAAACCGTCGTCGGGTAGGCAGCCGCCAGCGTCAACGCGGCGCGGACCGCGTAGTCCCCCCGCGCCGAGACCTGCACTGGTCCCTCCTTAAGCGACCGGATTCTAAGGCTGCGGCGACTGTCCAGCCAAGGCGCCGGCTATGCCGCCGCCATCTGGTTCTGCTTGCGCCACCGGATCCCCGCCTCGACGAAGCTGTCGATGTCGCCGTCGAAGACCGCGGTCGGGTTGCCCGTCTCGTGCTCCGTACGAAGATCCTTCACCATCTGGTACGGGTGGAGAACGTACGAACGCATCTGATCGCCCCAGGAGCCTGCCACGTCGCCGCGCAGCTGGTCCATCTTGGCCTGCTCCTCGGCCCGCTTCACGGCGAGCAGCTTGGCCTTGAGCACGCCCATCGCCGTCGCCTTGTTCTGCAGCTGGGAACGCTCGTTCTGGCAGCTCACCACGATCCCGGTGGGGATGTGGGTCAGCCGCACCGCGGAGTCGGTCGTGTTGACGCCCTGGCCGCCGGGGCCAGAAGAACGATACACATCAACGCGAAGGTCGTCGTCCGGGATGTCGATCTCGTCGGTCTGCTCGACCACGGGGACGACCTCGACGGCGGCGAAGCTCGTCTGGCGGCGCCCCTGGTTGTCGAACGGGCTGATCCGCACGAGCCGGTGCGTGCCGGCCTCCACCGACAGCGTGCCGTACGCGTAGGGCGACTTCACGGCGAAGGTGGCGGACTTGAGACCCGCCTCCTCGGCGTACGACGTGTCGTAGACGTCGGTGGGGTAACCGTGGCGCTCGGCCCAGCGCAGGTACATCCGCAGGAGCATCTCGGCGAAGTCCGCCGCGTCCACGCCACCCGCGCCGGACCGGATCGTGACGAGCGCCTCGCGCTGGTCGTACTCCCCCGAGAGGAGGGTGCGGACCTCGAGCTCCTCGATCGCCTTCTGCAGGGCGACCACCTCGTTGCCGGCCTCGGCCAGCGAGTCGGCGTCGCCCTCGGCCTCGGCCAGCTCCAGCAGCACCCCGGCGTCGTCGATGCGGGAGCGCAGCCGCTCGAGCCTGTTGATCTCGCCCCCGACGTAGGACAGGCGCGAGGTCACCTGCTGGGCGCGGGCCTGATCGTCCCAGAGATCGGGGGCGCCGGCCTGCTCCTCGAGATCCGCCTTGTCGCGGCGCAGCCGACCGAGATCCAGGACGGTCTCGATGTTGCGCAGCGTGGCGTCGAGTTCCTTGAGCTTGTCAGCGAGGTCGACGGTGGTCACGAGCAACAAGCCTAACCGGCGTTTGTGATCAAGGCTCGCGACCCGCGCCTCACTTTGCGGGAGCGGTCTTCAACCAGGTCAGCGCGGCCTTGTGGTAGGCCACCGCGAAGTCCAGCGCCGCGACCCCGTAGCTGTCGCCCTCGGCCTTGGCCACCTTGATCTGCTCCCGGACGGCGGCGAGCGCCTCGGTGTGCTCCTCGGCGGCGGTGGAATAGAGCCCCTTGAGCGCGGACGCCGACTGGTGCGAGCCGAACGCCACCCGCAGCGCGGTCGGGTTGCGCAGCGACTCCAGACCGGGCTCCTCGGCGAGCCAACGGGCGAAGGCGCGCTTGCCGGCAGGCGTGATCACGTACGGCTGGCTGGCCCGGGGACCGGGCTTGCCCTCCCGCACGTAGCCCATGTCGGCGAGCGCGGGCAGCTCACGGTAGACCTGACTGCGCGTCATGGACCAGTAGGGCCCCAGGCGACGCTCGGCCGTGGCCATCAGCTGACCGCCCGTCATCGGGCCCTCATGCAGCAGCCCCAGGAGGGCCGCCGCGGTTGCGTTGACTCCATCTGCCATGCCTCTACGCTGCCACTTCGCCCCTCGGGTGTCCAGGATTTCGGCAATATCCATTCCACAGTGCACTGTCCGGTCAGGACCAATTGGGCGAAGATCGCGGAGCCGACAAAGGGCTTTACCGGGCATTCTCCTCGTAAATAGCATAAATCCTCGCATAACAACGCGGTGCGCGGATGATCGAAAATCTCGTCCGATCGGGCGTGGCGACACGCCGTTCGCGTTTCGTCACGGCCACGTCCACTGCGTTCCCCACCGGTGCGAGGCAGGATGGTCACGGCACGTACGCACGGGGCGACGCGACCGGAGGGAACCCCACGATGACTCACCTGAGCCTGGGCGCCTGGCTCAGCGACCTCGACCGCGACGCGCTGGCCCGGATCATCGCCAACCGCCCCGAGACCCGACTGCCCCGACCCGCCGCCACGCTCACCGAGCTGGTCACCCGCCTGTCCCGGCGCCCGGCCCTGCTCACCGCCCTCTACACCGCGCCGACGCCCGCCGCCCAGGTCGTGGAGATGGTGGCCGCCCTCGATGAGGGCCCCGCCGCGCCGGTCGCCCGGATCGCCACCGGGTTCGGCGTGGCGCCCGACGACGCCGACCTCGCGGCGGTCCTCGACTGGCTCGCCGACCGGGCGCTCGCCTGGCGCGACGGCCCGACCCTGTGCGTCCCGCCGGTCCTGCTCGACGCGTTCCCCTTCCCGCACCGTCTGGGACCACCCCTCGAGTACGCCTACGGCGCGCTGTCCGGGCGGGACCTGCACGTCTTCGCCGACGCCTGGCAGGTGGACGCGGGCAAGCCCAAGCGCGACGTGCTCGGCGCGCTCCTCGCCGCCGCCGAGGACGGAGGGCCGGTGCGCGCCCTGCTAGCGCACGCCCCGGAGCCCGTGCGCGAGCTGCTCAACCACGTCGCCTGGCAGGGCCCGGCCGTCGTCGAGAACGGGTACCCGCACGCCGTCGCCCGCCCCGAGGTCGGCTGGGCCGTGCACCACGGCCTCCTGGTCCGGGAGGCCTGGGACAGTGCCGTGATGCCCGCCGAGATCGCGGTCGCGCTGCGCGGGCCGGGCTGGCGCCCGCCGTTCGACCCGCATCCGCCGGCCGTGCGGACCGCACCCGTCGCGGACGAACTGCTGCGCCGCGAGTCGGCCGCCGCG
>NZ_BAAALT010000217.1:0-350 GCF_039528515.1 Luedemannella flava | reverse complement strand
CACGGCCGCCCTCGACCGGGCCGGCGCGGTCCTCGCGGCGGCCGCCGAGGCGCCCGTGGCACTGCTCAAGTCGGGCGGGGTCGGCTCGCGCGAGCTGAAGCGGCTCGCCAAGGTGTCCGGCAGCCCGGTCGCCGACGCGCGCCTCTGGCTGGAGATCGGGTACTCGGGCGGCCTCCTGGCGATCGAGGAGACCGCGGCGCTGGCCACCGGGGAGTACGACCGCTGGTTGCGCGCCGAGCCCACCGAGCGGCTCGCCGACCTCGTGGCCGCCTGGTGGCACCTCCCGGCGGCGCCGACCGGGGCGGGCGGGCGCGGGGGCGGGGCCTGGGTCGCGGCCGGCGTCACCGGCG
>NZ_BAAALT010000216.1:0-3679 GCF_039528515.1 Luedemannella flava | reverse complement strand
GGCGGGCGCGGGCGCGGGCGGGTGCGACGCGGCGGCGCGGGGCGGGTGCGTGGAAACGGTCGTGGGCCGGGCGCTTATGCGTCCCGGCCCACGACCGTTGAGATGTCGGTCCCCTTAGAAGCCGGGGCCGTGCTGGTGGCCGTGGCCGTGGCCGCCGTGCGAGTGGCCGTGACCGCCGTGGCCGTTCGCCGCCGCCGGCTTCTCCGGCTTGTCGACGACCAGGCTCTCCGTGGTGAGGAGCAGGCCGGCGATCGAGGCGGCGTTGGCGACCGCGTTGCGGGTCACCTTCACCGGGTCGATGATGCCCGCCTTGACCAGGTCGACGTACTCGCCGGTCGCGGCGTTGAGGCCGTGACCGAAGTCGGCGTCCGCGACCTTGGACACCACGACGTAGCCGTCGTGGCCGGCGTTCTGGGCGATCCAGCGCAGCGGCTCGACGAGCGCCTTGCGGACGATCGCCACGCCGGTCGCCTCGTCGCCGGTGCGGCCGAGGCCGTCGGCCAGCGTGCCGGCCACCTGCGCGAGCGCGGCGCCGCCGCCGGGGATCACGCCCTCCTCGACGGCCGCCTTCGTCGCCGAGATCGCGTCCTCGATACGGTGCTTGCGCTCCTTCATCTCGACCTCGGTCGCGGCGCCCACCTTGATGACGGCGATGCCGCCGGCGAGCTTGGCGAGCCGCTCGTTGAGCTTCTCCTTGTCCCAGTCGGAGTCGGAGGCCTCGATCTCCTTGCGGATCTGGGCGACCCGCGCGGCGACGTCGGCGTCGGCACCGCCGCCGTCGACGATCGTGGTGGTGTCCTTGGTGATGACGACGCGCCGGGCGGAGCCGAGCACCTCCAGGCCGACCGCGTCGAGCTTGTAGCCGAGCTCGGGCGCGACGACCTCGCCACCGGTGAGGATCGCGATGTCCTGCAGCATGGCCTTGCGGCGGTCACCGAAGCCGGGCGCCTTCACCGCGGCGACCTTGACGGTCTTGCGGATCGAGTTGACCACCAGGGTCGACAGGGCCTGCCCGTCGACGTCCTCGGCGATCAGGACCAGCGACCGGCCGGCCTGCAGGACCTTCTCCAGCAGCGGGAGCAGCTCCTCGATCGCGGAGATCTTCTGCGTGGTGATGAGCAGGTACGGATCGTCGAGGACGGCCTCGCCACCCTCGGCGTCGGTCACGAAGTGCGGGGAGATGTAGCCCTTGTCGAACTGCATGCCCTCGGTGACCTCGAGCTCCGTCGCGAGGGTCGAGCCCTCCTCGACGGTGATGACGCCGTCGCGGCCCACCTTCTCCATCGCCTCGGCGATCAGGTCGCCGATGGCGGCGTCCTGGGCGGAGACGGTGGCGACCTGGGCGATGTCGTCGCGGCTGGCGACCTCGCGGGCCTTGCCGAGCAGCGCGTCGCCGATGGCGACGGATGCCGCGTCGATGCCGCGCTTGAGGCTGCCCGGGCTGGCGCCGGCGGCCACGTTGCGCAGGCCCTCGCGGACGAGCGCCTGCGCCAGCACGGTCGCGGTGGTGGTGCCGTCGCCCGCGATGTCGTTGGTCTTGGTCGCCACCTCCTTGACGAGCTGCGCGCCGAGGTTCTCGTACGGGTCGGCGAGATCGATCTCCTTGGCGATCGTCACGCCGTCGTTGGTGATGGTGGGGGCGCCGAACTTCTTGTCGAGGACGACGTTGCGCCCGCGCGGGCCGAGGGTGACCTTGACCGCGTCGGCGAGCGCGTTGACGCCGTGCTCGAGCAGGTGCCGCGCGTCGTCCGAGAAGCTCAGGATCTTCGCCATGTGTTCTCTGGTCCCTTCACGTGTTGCGCCCCGGTCCCCCGCGAACGGGGGCCGGGGCGGCAAGCACTATCGGTTGGTCACTTCTCGATGACCGCGAGGACGTCGCGGGCGGAGAGCACCAGGTACTCCTCGCCGGCGTACTTGACCTCGGTGCCGCCGTACTTCGAGTAGATGACGACATCGCCGACCTTGACGTCGAGCGGCACGCGGGCGCCCTTCTCGTCGAAGCGGCCCGGGCCGACGGCGATGACCGTGCCCTCCTGCGGCTTCTCCTTGGCGGTGTCCGGGATCACAAGACCCGACGCCGTGGTCGTCTCAGCCTCGTTCGCCTGGACCAGGATGCGGTCCTCGAGCGGCTTGATCGCAACCTTCGTCGCGGTAGTCACGGGCATACCCTCCTGGGGTATCTTGTCTGCTTACCAGGTACCGCCTGACGGCCCGTCGTCGCGGGTGCCGGCACCGCCGGGCGAGTGCCCGCCGGAAGCCCGGCGGGCTAGCACCCTCGGTGCGAGAGTGCTAACCCGCAGGTTATGCCGCCGCTAGCACTCCGTCAACTAGAGTGCCAGCGTGGCGCCGTTTTGCTGCGACGATCCGCCCTGATAGGGCATCGTCGGCGGTATGAAGGCAGCCACGGGTGACCGACTTCACGTTCACAGCAAGGTCGTCGGGACGCACGACAAGTACGGCGAGATCCTCGAGGTGCGCGGCGAGAACGGCGCGCCGCCGTACCTGGTGCGCTTCACGGACGGACACGAGAGCCTCGTCTACCCCGGCCCCGACTGTGTCGTGGAGCCGGCGAAGTCGTCTTAGCGACCATCAAGGGCACTGACCTCGAGCGGGACCTACTCTCCGGGCCTCGGATCCCACCGGAGGAGGTCCCGCCATGGCGGGTGCCCACATCCGGCGGCGACGCGCGACGGCCACGGCCCTCGCCGTCCTCGCCGGTTTCACCCTCGCCGCCTGCGGCGGCGGCAACAACACGACCACCGGCGCCACGCCCACGACCGCGGCCCCCACCGGGGACCCCGGCCTCGGCGGTGGCCCGACCGCCAGCGCCACGCCGAGCGCCACGAGTTGCTGTCCCAACACCGGGGGCGGTGGCGGCGGCGGCAACAACGCGCCCACCTACCCGAACGACGCCAAGGCCTACGCCCGGGCCGCGGTGAAGGCCTGGATGGCCAAGGACTACACCCGGCTCGGCCAGCTCGGCACCCCGGCCGCCGTCCAACAGGTCAAGGACTCGGTCACCTACGGCGGCCTGCCCGCGAACTCCTGGCATGTCACCCGGTGCGAGGGCGCGGCCGGCTCCACCTACTGCGTCTTCATCAACGACAACGGTGACGTGAGCAAGGTCCGCGTGATCAACCAGTACCTGGGCGCGGCGCACGCGGTGAGCGAAATTCCGCTGGAGCGCACGGAGTACCGCACCGGCGCCGCGGCCTACGTGCGCGCGTTCCTGTCCGCCTGGCAGGACGGCAACACGTACCGGATGATCGCCTACGCCTCCGCGGACGTGGTCGGTCACCTGCCGGGCACCCCGCTGAGCGCGTACGAGCTGTTCTGCGACGGCGCGGCCGGCTCGACCTATGTCCAGGTGAACGAGGGCGGCAACGCGAGCACCCCCGCGTTCACGCTGCGGGTCAACAACGAGAAGGCGAACACGGGCGCCAAGCACGCCATCACCGAGTACCTGGTGCCGCAGGTCGGCGCGAACAACACCTCCTGCTGAGCCACGGGCCGCCGGGGTGGGCGACCGCCCCGGCGGCGACAATGGGCGGCGTGGCCCAGCACACCGACACCGCGCCGGCGGCCGACGTCGTCGACCGGTTCGCGGCGTTGCTGACGCCCGCCGGCGCCGAGGCGCTGGCCGCCGCCGCGGACCTGCCCGCCGACCCGTTGGCCGCGG
>NZ_BAAALT010000215.1:0-33467 GCF_039528515.1 Luedemannella flava | reverse complement strand
GCCTACACCGCGGTCCTCAACGCCCTCAACGCCGCCCCGGCGATCCCGACCAGCGCGGCGCCCACCTCGGGTTCCGTGCCCACCTCAGGCCCGGCGACCAGCAGTCCGCCGGCAGGCGGCGCCGGGTCGATCGTCGGCGTCCAGTCGGGCCGTTGTGTCGACGTGCCCAACTCCGCGACCGCCAACGGCACGCGGGTCACGCTCTACGACTGCAACAACGGTGCCAACCAGCGGTGGACCTACACGTCCAGCAAGCAGCTGATGGTCTACGGCAACACGTGCCTCGACACCGCAGGTACCGGCAACGGATCCGCGGTTCAGATCTACAGCTGCAACGGCGGTACCAACCAGCAATGGAACCTCAACTCCAACGGAACCATCAGCAACGTGGGATCGGGACGGTGCCTGGACGTCTGGAGCACGGCCAACGGCGCGCAGATCCAGGTGTACGACTGCCACGGCCAGGACAACCAGAAGTTCACCTTCAACGGCAGTGCCCCGTCGAACCCGCCGACGTCGGGCCCGCAGACGTCCGCTCCGCCGACATCAGGTGCGCCGACGTCTGCTCCGCCGACGTCGGGCCCGCAGACGTCCACTCCGCCGACCAGCTCCGGCGGTAGCAGCGCGTGCCAGGTCGTCTACACCGTCACCAACCAGTGGACGGGTGGCTTCGGGGCCAGCGTGGCCATCACCAACAACGGCGCCGCCGTGTCGAGTTGGCGGCTGACGTGGACCTTCGGGGCGGGACAGGGGATCAGTCAGCTGTGGAACGGCTCGGTCAGCCAGTCCGGGTCGAACGTGACGGTCACCAACCTCAGCTACAACGGGTCGATCCCGACCGGCGGCACCACGTCGTTCGGGTTCAACGGCACCTTCACCAGCTCGAATCCCGTACCGACGAACTTCGCGCTCAACGGCGTGGCGTGCAACGGCCCGGCCGTACCGGTCACCTCCGGTCCGGTTGTGACATCAGCTGGGCCGATCGTGACGTCGGCTCCGCCGACCACGTCTGGCCAGACCTGCGCCCTTCCGTCGACGTACCGCTGGTCCTCGACCGGGTCGTTGGCCAACCCGAGGTCACCGTGGGTGTCGTTGAAGGACTTCACCAACGTCGTCTACCAGGGCAAGCACCTGGTCTACGGGTCGTACGTGTCGAACGGGTCCTACAGCTCGATGAACTTCACCCCGTTCACGAACTGGTCGGACATGGCCTCGGCCAGCCAGAACGCGATGCCGTTCGCCGCGGTTGCGCCGACGCTGATCTACTTCGCCCCGAAGAACATCTGGGTCCTGGCGTACCAGTGGGGTCCGACCTCGTTCAGCTACCGGACGTCCACCGACCCGTCCAACGTCAACGGTTGGTCGTCGGTGCAGACGCTGTCCACGGCCGACCTGGGCTCGACCGCCCCCTACGGGGTGATCGACCAGACGCTCATCGGTGACGACCAGAACATGTACCTGTTCTTCGCCGGCGACAACGGGAGGATCTACCGCCAGAGCATGCCGATCGGGAACTTCCCGGGCAGCTTCGGCTCGACCTACACGACGATCATGACCGACTCGACGAACAACCTGTTCGAGGGCGTCGAAGTCTACAAGGTCGCCGGCCAGAACCAGTACCTGATGTTGGTCGAGGCGATCGGCAGTGCGGGCAACCGCTACTTCCGTTCGTTCACGTCCTCCAGCCTCAGCGGTACGTGGACCCCGCAGGCCGCGTCGGAGAGCAACCCGTTCGCGGGCCGGGCCAACGCGAACGCCAGCTGGACCAACGACATCAGCCACGGTGACCTGGTGCGGACCAACCCGGACCAGACCAAGACCGTCGACGCCTGCAACCTGCAGCTGCTCTACCAGGGCAAGGACCCGAGCGCTGGCGGCGACTACAACAACCTGCCGTGGCGGCCGGGTGTGCTGACCCTGCAGCGTTAAGTGGCGTGACCCAGGTCCGGCCAGGATCGGGTGGATCTGGATGGGCGGGCTCGGCGTAAGCCGGGCCCGCCCGCGTCATGTAGAGCCGTGTCGACACCATGGGCACCTTCCATGCCGCGATGGCCCCCCTTCATNTTCCTGGACTACCTCCAGTCCATGGAGACCTACTTCCGGGTGCTTGAAGACGGTGATGAGGATCTGATCGACTCTGAGCGAGACCGGGTAAGGGCGCATCTGAGGTCGATTGACGAGAATGCCCTTGGGCCTACCGCATGGTGGACGGGCTACGTCGAGGAGATGGACATGCTGTAAGCGCGTGGTTGGGCAGAGCCTGGCGGTGCGGCGTGCAGGGGCAACGTGCCGGGGTACGCCTGGAGATCTGCTGTCACGTGCCTGCTCGAGCCGTCTGTCTTTCATCCTGCGTCCAAGCGACCTGGCTGGTATGTAGAGCAGGCATTGCCCAGGCGTGACGAGGTCTGCCGTCGCAGTTCGGGCTTAACCCGCTCTCGGACAAGGGCGCCTACCGGTTGCCCGAGAAGTGAGGCGTATGTCCAGTACAGACAGTGCTCGGTGGCGAGGGCGGGTCGCCCGGCGGTTGGCCCGCTCACCCGAGGGGGCGGTCGTGCTGGAGCGGATCGCCAGGGGTGGGGGTGCGACGCGGTGGTTCATCTGTCGCGCCCCCGCCGACCTGGACGCCGTCGCGGCCCGGCTGTCGCCCGGTAGCTGCGTCAGCTTCTACTTCGACCAGCGGATGAGACGTGAGGTCTTCACCGCTGAGGTGGAGTTGCAGCTGCGGCGGATCGTCGGCGATGCCAACGAGGTGGTCATTTGTCAGGAAGGGCTCGACGACCCGGAGCTCGATGTGGAGCTGGTGTACGGCTTCGACGAGCTGGCGGAGTACACGGCGTTGCTCGGGGACCGGTCAGTGATCTACTTCGGTCCGTTCCCCGGGCGCGACGACGACGGCGAGGCCGCGATCACGGTGGTGCTGCCGGACAGTGACGGGGTGGTGCGGGCGCACCCCCACTGACCCTCGGTGCGGGAAGGGGTACTTGAACCCCCACGTCCGAAGGTCCCAGGTCCGGTGCGTCTGCCATTCCGCCACTCCGCTAGTTGACGAGTGAATTCTGGTGCCCGCGGTACCGCCTCATCGGTCGAAACTGCGCTAGTCTGACAGGGTGATCATCGCGGTCATGTACGCCACTGTTTAGATAGGGTCGTCATGTCCGACAAGTCCCCTCGGAAGTCCAACGCCAAGAAGAGCGGCAAGTCGCTGAAGGAAAAGCGGGCCGATAAGAAGAGCAAGAAGGCCGCCGGCAAGTCCGCCTCGTTGGTCCCGCCGACCGGATCCTGAGCGGAACCGGATCGCGTAGCTCAGATGTGGGAGAGACCCGGCAGCTGGACGAGCTGGAGACGGCGCAGATCGTAGGGGCGTGGGTCTCGTCTGGTGGCACGAGACGCTCCAGCGTCCCGGCCATGGACCGGCCCGAACCGGGTTCCTACGGGAGATCGCGCTGATCGCGACATGCACGTGGACCCGGTTCGGTTCGCCGGCGGCGTAGCTCCTGACGAGTCGAAGTGCCGTGAGCTGGGCTGACGTACGCGTCATCGACGTAGCCCGCCGCGTTCACCACCGCGTGGTTTCTCGCCCTGCGTTGGGTGCTGTCGGGGTGGCCATCGTGCCGTCGGTCGGGAGCATGCGGTCCAGGAGATCGGGCAGTCGTACCTGAGCGAAGCCTATGGCGGCGTCGCTGATGCCGTATGGAATGGTCAGTATCTGGTCGTGGAGCAACGCGCCGCAGGAGTAGACCACGTTGGGGACGTAGCCGTCGCGTTCGTCGGCGTTCGCGGTCAGCAGCGGTTGCGCGAGGGTGGCCAACACGATGGACGGGTCGTCGAGATCGAGCAGGATGGCGCCAATGCTGTATCGGCGCATGGGCCCTACGCCGTGGGTGAGGACCAACCAGCCCGCCGGGGTTTCGATCGGTGAGCCGCAGTTGCCGATCTGGATCAGCTCCCAGCCGCGTGTCGGCGCGTACAGGGGGGCCGGTTCATTCCAGATGCGGTGATCGTCGGACAAGACGAGCGAGAGGCTCTGACGGTCCCACCGTGACAGCGCGGCGTAGCGGCCATCGATCCGGCGGGGGAACAGTGCCAGCCCTTTGTCTTTGGCGGCCGCTCCGGCGAGTGGCGACACGTGGAACTGGCGGAAGTCCTGAGTGGCCAACAGGTGTGAGGCGACTCGCGCGCCGTTGTAGGCGGTGTACGTGGCGTAGAAGGTCGCCGGTTCGTCGCCGTTGGCGAACCTGACCAGTCGGGCGTCCTCCATGCCGTGGCTCTCGGCCGGTGCGACAGGCCACAACAGCCGCTCCGCCAGATCCGAGCCTGGGGTGAAGTCCACGTCGTAGGTGGCCGCGGCGATCTGGTGGAGGTGTTCGATCACGTGCTGTACCCGCTCACGGTTCAGCGTATGTTCGTGGATTCCCGCCAGGGCGTCGCCGAGTTCGGTCGCGGTGAAGGACTCCGCGAGCCGGCCCAACACGAGATCGCTCGTCTCGTCGTGGTCGCCATGGTCGGTCAGTGCGGCCAGGAAAAGCGTGCGTTGGTACGTCGCGGGCCGGGTCACGCCGGTGACCAGGCGCGGTCCGGGCTCGTCCAGCGTGAGAGTGTCGCCCGGCCCGAGGACTCCGGTCCGGAATCCGATGGAGGAGATGTGGCCCTCGCCGACACAACGCACGGTCATGACGAACCGCAGCTGCCCCTTGACGAGACCGGACTGGTCCGGGTGGGCCGCCATCGACGGGTTGAACAGGGCGGCGCCCTCGGGCGCGTACTCGTGGGTGAAGCAGGCGCCGATGAGCATGCGACGTTCGGCGGACAGGCGTCTGGGTGACGTGATCTCGCGGGACACGACCGCGAAGTGTGCGGAGAAGGCCGCGGTGAGGTCATCGTGGCGTCCGCGGAAGTCGGCGATGACGGCATCGGCAATTGCGGCGACTTCCGCGTCGTCGAGTGCCATCACCCGGGCGATGACCGTGCTCGCGCGGGACCGTCCGGTCGGTGTCTCCTCGCCGGGCACGAAGAGCTTTGCGATGACGCGCCGGGGGTCGGGTCGCAGCCAGTGTGCGGTACGCACCGCCAGGTCAGCGGCCATAGTTGTGCCCCACTGATCGCCGGCCGTTGTTTGAGGGGGTCGGCCGGTCCGCCGTGCGGTCGTGTTGTGCTGGCATGGTGGTCAACTTTCGCGCGTGTTGGAGGGTGGACAGCATGGCAAGGGTGGACTCCGCTCCCTGGTTGTCGCTGCGGCCGGTCGGACACAGGCCGTCGCTGCCTCCGCCGGCCTCGGTGATGAGCCCTGTCCTGGCGTCGTTGTCGCCGAGGAACCAGTCGACGGCCAGACGCAGGCCGCCCATCCACCGGGCGTCGCCGGTCATGGCCAGGGCGCGTGCGCAGGCGTCGGCGAGTGCCGCGGCCTCGATCGGCTGTTGGTCAAAGCCCGGCCGCGGCTCACCGGCCGCCCGTCCACCGACCGGTGTCGGCGAAAGGTGCCCGTCGACGGTCTCCATCGCCAGGAGCCAGGCCAGCCGACGCAGGCCGATGTCCGTGGCACCCGTATCACCCGTCTGCTGTCCGGCCGCCAGGTACACCTCGGCCAATGCCGCGTTGGCATAGGCGAGGCGTGCCTCCGGCCAGGCCCAGTCGGCAGCAACGTCCGCCCGGCCGACCGTCGTGACCGCGTCGGCGAGTATCCGACGCGCCTGGTCGTGATCGGGCGTGACGGTGAGGATCTCGGCCGCGCCGAGCCCGGCGAACGCCATGGCCCTCGGCCAGCGGGACCGGTGCCGGCAGGCCAGTTCGAAACACGTGAGCGCCGCACGGCGCAGGTGCGCCAGCGGCGCCCGGGCCGCGGCGGTGCCAAGTCCCCAGATCGCCCGCCCCCACCAGTCGCCGGTCCCCGCCTCGTCGACCCAGCGGCGCTCGTAGCTCAGCCGATTGTGGAACCGGCCGTCCGCTGTCTGAGCGTGGACCAGGAATGCCAGATACCGCTCGGCCAGGTGGATCAGTGTGGCCGGTGGTGCGGCCTCACGACAGATGACGACGAGCGCTCGCGCCACGTCGTCAACGCAGTAACCGTGCTCGCGCAACGGGGTCGATCCGCGTGCGTGCTCGAACAACCCGGTGTCGTCGCTGAGCCGAACCAGATGCGCGAAAGACGGTTGCGGGTACGGGCTCATCCGAGTGCCACCGTCCGGTTGGCCAGCAGCTCGGCCGCCAGCGACTGGTACCGCGCGGCGACAGCCGGCCACAGCAGGGTGGGGGAGAGCCGGGATGCCTCGGTTGACATCTGTTGGGCCAGGCCGGGCTCCGTGAGCACCCGGAGAAGCGCGGCGCCGATCGCCGCGGAGTCGCCGTGCGGCACCACCAGCCCGGCCCCGCCGCTGAGCAGCTCAGTCGCGTGCGGGAACGCGGTGGCCACCACGGGTATGCCTGCGGCGACCGCCTCGACCAGCACGCCGGAGGTGACCTGTTCGCGCGAGTCATAGGGCAACAACACCACGTCGGCACGGCGTATTAACCGCGTCAGCGACGGCTCGTCCATGTAGGCGCCCTCGAACCGGACGTTGTTGGTCACCCCGACGATGCGGGCGCGCTCGGCCAGGTGCAGGCGGTAGGTCTCGCCATGCAGTTGGCGCACCCGGGGATGAGTCTGACCCGCCACGATGTACGCCGGCGACGGGGTGACCCGGCGCACGTGGTGCATTGCGTCGATCGCCCACTCGATGCCCTTTCCCGGGCCGAGCAGACCCCAGGTCAGGATGAGTGGCCGCTGCCCGGGCAGCCGCAGGTACGGGCCAGACCGGACGGGCGCGCCGTGGGGGATCACGACCACCTTGTCAGCGTTGACGGTGTAGCCGTTGACGAGCCGGTCGCGCGCCGCGTGCGTCATCGTGACCACCGCGGCGGCCGCACGGGTCACCTGCTCGAGAACCTGTCGCTGGTGCGAGGTCGGACGGGCCAGCACCGTGTGTGCGACCACCACAACCGGCACCCGAACCTCATCCAGGACCGAGAGCACCTGGTCGCCGTCCTGGCCGCCGTAAATGCCGTACTCATGCTGGACGACTGCGACGTCGAAGGTGTTGAGCGCCTCCGCCGCGACACCATGACCGCGCGTGGAGCGGGTCCGCAGCTGGGCGACGACCTCCGGTGAGCTGGACATGACCGGCGAATCCACCACCCGGACCACGCCGGCGCTGACGCCGGAGCCGGCCCGGGTCAGACCACGCAGCAGTGCTGACGTAAAGGTCGCCAGGCCACATTGCGTCGGGGGATACGTGCTCAAGAAACCATAGGAGATCGGCACAAAGGCCACCTTCCGGTCGGCATTCGCCCCTTCGGGAGCGGCGTCATGACAGGGGATCCGAGCCGGCAGAGTGGACGAACCAACCCACGACGCCGATAGGTGTCGACAAAGAGCAGCGACGCGGCTCCTGGTTGCGCTCCATGGCGCATTTCGTCCCGGCACGACACACCGCGGAACAATGCCGCAGGCCGTCGGCCGCCACGGCTACTCTACCCCCTGCGCCCGGGGAGGCTCGGGCCCGGCGGTGCGCGCGGGCTGATGTTGTTTGCCGCCTTCGCACCCGTGGCCGGGCAGTTGTTCGGCAGCGGTGAGCAGCGCGAGGTTCTCCCGCGGGCCATGATGTTCACCGTCGCAACCGTGGCCGGATGCGACAGTGCCAGCATCAGCGTGTACCGCTATGGCCTGGCCGTCGACACCGTGCCCAGCGACGCGGTCGCCGCCGAACTCGACGACCTTCAGTTCGCGACCGGAGTCGGGCCTGGCCCGGACGTGACGCGACACGGGAAGCCGGTCTACGCGCCGGACCTGGCCCATTCGTCGCGCTGGCCGGTGCTGGCCGCCACCGCTGCACAGCTCGATGTGGGCAGCGCGCTGTACGTGGCCTTGGCGGGCGCCATGGATGAGCGCCGCAACCAGGTCGACCGATCCGAAGCGGCTCAACCGCACACTCGCCGATCTTGTCCAACCGGGGCAGAACCCGAAGAGACATCCGCTTGATCAACGCCCAGTCCAGGAGGGAAGGGGCGGACCTTGGGTTGAATCCCTTACCCCACGCGCCCGGCAAGCCAGGGCCCGCCGCGCGCGGGGGAGCTGGTGTCAGATGAGGCGGATGTTCTGAGCCTGCGGCCCCTTGGGGCCCGGGGCGATCTCGAACTCCACGGACTGGTTCTCGTCCAGGCTGCGGAAGCCGTACGACTGGATGGCGGTGAAATGGGCGAACACGTCAGCGCCGCCTCCATCAGGGGTGATGAAGCCGAAGCCCTTGTCCGCGTTGAACCACTTCACGATTCCGGTAGCCATGCCATCTCCTCATTCAGGGGTTACGGAGCCACGCACCATGCAGGGCTCCCGTCACGTTGATCACCCCGACCGGATGGACCGGCAATGCAAAAAGCGCCCGGGTCAAACACCACAGGCGCTTACATGACATCTGGAAACCACACCGCAACGTATAACTCCACCACCGTAGCACGACCGGGCGGCGGGACAGCGTGGCAATGACCTGGGTCGCGGGCGCCCCGGCGCCCGTGGTGTACCGTAGGGGGCACTGTCCTCCCCGCGCGGCCATATGCCCGCGACACGCGTCAGGCTCCCGCTCGAGGTGAGCACGCGGTCCGGAGGACCACACGAACGTTCGGAGTTCACTATGGCGGCCCGCCGCCACCCACAATCAGCATTCAGCACCACGTCCACCTTCGCGTCCCTCGGCGTCCCGGACGCCCTCGTGCGGGCACTCGCGACGAACGGGATCACCACCGCCTTCCCCATCCAGGCGGCCACGCTGCCCGACTCCCTGGCCGGCCGGGACGTCCTCGGCCGTGGCCGTACCGGCTCGGGCAAGACCTACGCCTTCCTCCTGCCGCTGTTCACCCGGCTCGCCGTACCCGGCAAGCGCCGTGGCGGGCGCCCACGCGCGCTCGTCCTCGCGCCGACGCGAGAGCTGGCATCCCAGATCGCGGCCTCGGCCGCGCCGCTGGCGGACGCGCTGTCGCTGAAGGTGCATACGGTTTTCGGCGGCGTCGGGGCCGGCGCGCAGATCGCCAACCTCCGGTTGGGTACCGACCTGCTCATCGCGTGCCCGGGCCGGCTCGAGGAGCTCTGTGCACAAGGGCACGTGAATCTCGACTCGGTGGAGATCACTGTGCTCGACGAGGCGGACCACATGGCCGACCTCGGTTTCCTGCCCACGGTGCGCCGGCTGCTCGACCGGACGCCCCGCACGGGTCAGCGGCTGCTCTTCTCGGCCACGCTGGACGCCGGCGTGGACGTCCTCGTACGCAGGTACCTGACCAAGCCGGTCACGCACAGCGTCGACACGGCGCAGTCACCCGTGTCCACGATGGACCATCACGTCCTGCACGTCCTGCCCGGCGACCGGCTGCCGGTGCTGGTCGACCTGGTGGCCGCGCCCGGCCGTACCATCGTTTTCACTAGGACGAAGCAGGGTGCCAAGCGGCTGACCCGCCAGCTCAACGCCCACCGCGTGCCGGCGGTCGAGCTGCACGGCAACCTGGCCCAGAACGCGCGCACCCGCAACCTCGCCGCGTTCTCCGACGGCACCGCCACCACGCTCGTCGCCACCGACATCGCGGCCCGGGGCATCCACGTCGATGAGATCAGCCGGGTGATCCACGCCGACCCGCCCCTCGAACACAAGGCGTACCTGCACCGCTCCGGCCGCACCGCCCGCGCGGGCGCCGCCGGCACCGTAGTGACGCTGATGACCGATGCCCAGGTCGCCGACGTACGCGACCTGACCCGCAAAGCCGGCGTTTCACCGACCATCACCCGGCTCGCGCCCGGGCACCCACTGCTCGCCCAGCTCGCGCCCGGCGAACGGACGTACTCAGGCGTCCCGGAGCAGGCACCCCCGCAACGCCGGCCCGACCGCGTCCGGCCGGCCCGCCAACCGCGCTCCGCACGCGAGTCCCGGCCTACCCGCGAGGTGGCCGAACCAGCAGCGAACACCAGGTCGGGCCGCAACGCTGGGCAGGCCAGACCCGCCCCGACCGCTGCCCGTGGCGCGGCGGCGTTCTCCGCCAGTTCCCGGATCGGCAACCGCAGAGGCGGCCGCTGACAAAAGCGACCCCCGGACGCCCACCGGCGGTGCTCGTGCCCCCTGGATGGGCGAGAATAGACGGATGATGGTCCGATACGGCGTGTTCAGCCCGGACGATCGGGACAGGGCTGGGCAGGCACGCGACGACGCCGCCGAGGCGCGCGATACGGCGGCCCATAATCGCGACCGTGACGCACGGGCCCGCGACGTGTCGGCGACGACGCGCGACGAGACCGGCCAGGCGGCACAGCGTGCCGAACAGGATCGGCTGTGGGCGGCCGAGCGTCGCGACCAGGTCGCGGCCAGGCGGGCCGAGTCAGCCCGACTACGCGAACAGGCGGCGGCCGAAGACCCGCCTGATAGCGAGCGACTGCTCATCATGTGGGAGCAGGCAGTGGCCGATCGTGACGCGGCAGAGGCCGATCGTCACCTGGCGGCCGCCGATCGCGATGCCGCCCGCGCATATCTGCAGCAGGTACGACGTGAACTCACGGCTGCGGCTGTGGACCGGGCGGCCGCGCATCGTGACCGCAGGGCCGCTCAGGACGACCGCGCCGGTGCGGCAGCCGACCGTGCTGCGACCGACGCCGACCGCCAGCAAGCCGCCGTCGAACGTGCCATGAGCGACGCCGACGGCCAAGAGGACGTCCGATAGTCACCGAACGGGCCGCCGACTCGCCGGCCCGTTCGTAGGGCGGTGGGATGCGATGGCCGTCTGCCTGTCAGGCTGCGCACGAAGGCGTGGCGCTGACCATGCGGCGTCAGCGGTGGTAGAAGGTCACGATGGTGCTGGCATCCTCGGCGGTGACCCGCAGTGCCGCCCCGGCGTGGCTTTCGTAGATGTCGATGCCGGTCGGGTGGGCAACGAAATGTCGCAGTGTCACGGGGTACCGGCTCGATGTGCCGCCGACACCGATGACGACCGTGTCGTCGCGTGGGTCGTACATGACGGACGACAGCGGCATGTGCGCGGCCTTGTTGAGGTCGCCGTACGTCTCGTCGAGGAGTTCGATCGTGACCTCGTCGCCCGCGTGGCGGGCGGTCAGTCGCTCCAGGGCCGAGGCCCAGTCGGCCCGGTCGACGGTTTGTGTTTCCGCCATCGGTTCTCCGCTTGTTGGGCTCAGAGCGCTCGAAGGTGAACTCGTGCTAACCGAAGATAGACCCATTTTAGCGCCTTATTTCGCATAATGGTCGAGTGAGGGCCGTGACGGCGGCGTCCGCGTCCGCCATGATCGACGTGTCCGGCCTGGGCGATCTGGTGCGACTGCTGCGGGCCGAGGGGTTCACCGTGGTCGGCCCGACCGTGCGGGACGGGGCGATCCAGCTGGCCGAGTTGAGCTCGGCGGCGGAGCTGCCCTTCGGCTGGGGCGTCGACACCGAGGCTGGTCGCTACCGGTTGCGCGAACGGGCCGACGGTGCGGCCTTCGCCCATTCGGCAGGACCGCAGTCGTGGAAGAACGTGCTGCACCCGGCCCGGGTGCGGATGTGGTCGGCGGACCGGGCTACCGGCGAGGTGGTCGCGGGGGAGACGGGCGAACGGCCACGCTACGCGCTGCTCGGCGTACGCCCGTGCGACCTGGCGGCGATCGGTGTCCTGGACCGTGTCCTCGCTGGCGGAGCACACCGCGATCCCGCCTACGACCGTCGGCGCGACGGCACCTTCGTCATCGCGGTTGAGTGCACCGAACCGGGGGCGACGTGCTTCTGTGCCGGCATGGGGTGCGGGCCTGGTGCGGACGCCGGGTTCGACCTGGCGCTGACGGAGCTGGTCGACAGCGATGGGCATCGTTTCCTGGCGCGTGCCGGAACCCAGGGCGGCGCGGAGATGCTCGGCCGGTTACCCGGGGTCGCTCCCGACGAGGCGACGCTGCGGCGGGCGGCGGACGCGGTGGCCGGGGCGGCGGGCCGGATGGGGCGGGCCATGCCGGACATGGACCTGCGCCAACTCATGATCGACAGCCGGGGGTCGGCGCACTGGGACGACGTCGCTTCGCGTTGCCTGACGTGCGGCAACTGCACGATGGTGTGCCCGACCTGCTTCTGCGTCACCACCGAGGACGTCACCGACCTGACCGGTGACCACGCGGAGCGGTGGCGGGTGTGGGACTCGTGCTTCGCGCTGGACTTCACGTACCTGCACGGGGGTGAGGTCCGTACGAGCGGGCAGAGCCGGTACCGGCAGTGGATCAGCCACAAATTGGGTACCTGGTACGACCAGTTCGGCTCATCCGGTTGCGTGGGGTGCGGCCGGTGCATCGTGTGGTGCCCGGCCGGCATCGACATCACCCAGGAGGCGGCCGCGCTCGCCGCGCTGCACCCGGCGGGTGCCCCATGACCGCCGAGGTGGTGGAGCGGGTCGACCGGCATCCGTTCCTGGCCGGGCTCGCGCCCGCGCACCGTGCCGAACTCTCCCGGTACGGGACGCCGGCGACGTTCGCCGCCCACGAGCGGATCTTCGCCGAGGGAGGCGTGGCCGACCGGTTCTGGCTGCTCGAGACAGGCGTGGTGGCGCTGGACATGCGCGATCCTGGTCGGGGGCCGCTGATCGTGGAGACGTTGCCGGCCGGCACCGTGCTGGGCTGGTCGTGGCTGGTCCCGCCGTACCGGTGGGCGTTCGGGGCGCAGGCGTGGGAGGAAACGCGGGCGGTCGAGTTCGACGCGGTGGCGGTGCGGGCGCGCTGCGATGCGGAACCGGCCTTCGGGTACGCGGTACTGCGCTGTTTCGTGCCGGTGATCCTGGAGCGGATGCAGGCGACCCGCCTGCGGCTGCTGGACCTCTACGCGGTTCCCGGCCCGGGCGGGGGCGGCTGGACATGACCGCCGCGGCCGCGCTGGAGACCCACGGTACGTCCGGCGCCGGGGTGCCCCGGCCGTACCGGGTGGTGTCGCGCGAGGCGCACGCGGGCGACACCGCGACGATGGGGATCGCGCCGGTTGGCGAGCCGGTCGCGGCGTTCTCGCCGGGGCAGTTCGCCATGGTCACCGCTTTCGGGGTCGGGGAGGTGCCGCTCTCGCTCAGCGGCGGCGACGGCGTCGGTCTGCTGGCCCACACCGTACGGGCCGTCGGTGCGGTCACCCGCGCACTGTGGGCCGCGTCGCCCGGGGACCTGGTCGGGGTGCGCGGCCCGTTCGGCACCGCCTGGGACGCCGGGTCGGCGGCCGGGGGCGACGCGCTCGTCATCGCGGGCGGTCTCGGTCTGGCACCGGCGCGGCCTCTCCTGCGTGAGCTCGTCATGGGTCGCGACCGCTACCGCCGGGTCGTCCTGCTGATCGGCGCGCGTACGCCGGAGGACCTCCTCTACGCCGGTGAGCTGGCGGCGTGGCGGGACGGCGGTGTCGAGGTGCAGGTCACGGTCGATCGGCCGGACCCGGGCTGGCGCGGGCACGTGGGCCTGGTGACCACGCTGTTGCGGCCCGCCGGGCCGCACCCGCAGCGGACCACCGCGTTCGTCTGCGGTCCGGAGATCATGATGCGGCACGTGGCCGACGCGCTGGTGGAGCTGGGCGTGCCGGCCTCGCGGGTGCGGTTGTCGCTGGAACGCAACATGCGCTGCGGTGCCGGCTGGTGCGGACACTGCCAACTCGGCCCCCTGCTCCTGTGCCGCGACGGCCCGGTGGTCGGCTACGACGCGGCCGCGCCCCTGCTGCGCGTACGGGAGCTGTGATGGGCGCGCCGACGCTGGCCGTGTGGAAGTCCGCCTCCTGCGACGTGGCCCGCGCCTACCGGACGTTCAACGTGGGCGCCCTGGCGTTCGTGGCGCTGTCGTCGGTCACCGTCGGGCCGCCGCCCGGCGCGGGGCCGTCGGACGTGGCGGTGCCGCGATGAGCCACCGATCCGACCGCACGCTCGACGTGCGCTCCCTCGCCCGGGTCGAGGGGGAGGGAGCCATGCACGTGCGGGTACGCGAGGGCCGGGTCGAGGACGTGCGGCTGGAGATCTACGAGCCGCCCCGGTTCTTCGAGGCGTTCCTGCGCGGGCGCTCGTACACCGAGCCGCCCGACATCACCTCGCGCATCTGCGGGATCTGCCCGGTGGCGTACCAGCTGAGCGCCTGCCGCGCGGTCGAGGACGCCTGCGGCGTCACGGTGGACGGGCCGCTCGGGGACCTGCGCCGGCTGCTGTACTGCGGCGAGTGGATCGAGAGCCACGCCCTGCACATCTACCTGCTGCACGCGCCCGACTTCCTCGGCTACCCGGGCGCGATCGAGCTGGCCCAGCGCCACCCCGACGTCGTCACACGCGGCCTGGCGTTGAAGAAGGCCGGCAACGACGTCATGGAGCTGATCGGCGGCCGGGCCATCCACCCCGTCAACGTCCGCGTCGGCGGCTTCTACCGGGCGCCCACCCGCGCCGAGCTGGCCACCCTCGCCGGGCCGTTGCGCGCGGCGCTCGACCACGCGCTGGACACGGCCCGTTGGGTCGCCGCGTTCGAGTTCCCCGACTTCCGCCACGACCACGAGATGCTCGCGCTGGCCGATCCCGACCGGTACGCCATCGAGCGCGGCAGCGTCGTCACCACCGGCGGGCTCGCGTTCGAGGTGCGCGACTTCGAGGAGTACGTCGTCGAGGAGCAGGTGCCGCACTCGACCGCACTGCACGCCACGTTGGCGGGGCGCGGGCGTTACCTGACCGGACCGGTCGCGCGGTACACCCTCAACCAGCACCGGCTCTCCCCCCTGGCCCGGGAGGTCGCGGCCGGCATCGGGCTGGGGGAGCGCTGCGACAACCCGTACCGCAGCATCCTGGTCCGGGCCGTGGAGATCGTGTACGCCGTGCAGGAGGCGCTGCGCCTCATCGAGGAGTACGAGCCGCCGCCGCGCCCGTACGTCGAGGTAGAACCCCGTGCTGGGACTGGGCGCGGGGCCACCGAGGCGCCCCGGGGCACGTTGTTCCATCGGTACGCTCTCGACGCCGGCGGCCTCGTCACCGCCGCCCGGATCGTGCCGCCCACGGCCCAGAACCAGGCCAGCATCGAACATGACCTGCGTCGGTTCGTGGCCGACCGGCTCGACCTGGACGACCACCGGCTCACCCACGCGTGCGAGCAGGCGATCCGCAACTACGACCCGTGTATCTCCTGCGCCACGCACTTCCTCGACCTGACCGTGGAGCGGCTGTGATGGGCGGCCGGGTGGTCATCGGGGTCGGCAACGAGCTGCGCCGCGACGACGGCGTCGGCCCGGCCGTCCTGGACCTGCTGCGCGCCCTGCGGCCGGTACCGCCCGAGCTGGCCGGGGTGACGCTCGCGGTCACCGACGGCGAGCCGACCCGGATGATCGACCTGTGGGCCGACGCCGACCTCGCGGTGGTGGTCGACGCGGTCCGCGCGCCCACCGACCCGCCCGGACGCCGCTACGAGCTGGCCCTGCCGGAGGCCGGCGCCGTCGGCGGGGCGCCCGTCAGCTCGCATCACGTCGGCCTCGGCGATACCGTCGCCTTGGCGGGCACCCTGGACCGGTTGCCGCGCGAGCTGCTCGTCCTCGCCGTCGCGGGCGCCGACTTCGGGTTCGGCGCCGGGCTGACCCCGGCGGTCGCCGACAGCGTCGTACCCACGGCCCGGCGGGTACGCGAGGTGCTCAGCGGCCATGGCTGACGAGGACTGGTCGATCACCGTGTGCGGCACGGTGCAGGGCGTCGGGTACCGCCCGTTCGTCTACCGGGTCGCGAACGACCTCGGCCTGCGCGGCACGGTCCGCAACGTCGACGGCGACGTGCTGATCCGCGCGGTCGGGCCGGCCGGGGCGCTGCGTACCCTCACCGCCGCCCTGCGCGGGCAGGCGCCGGCGCTGGCCGACGTGCGGCAGCTGACGGTGGCCACCACACCGGCCGGTCAGCTCACCCCCGCCGGTTTCGTGGTGGTGGACAGCGACAGGCGGCCGCCCGGCGACGGTCCGGGTGGCGAGGGCCAGCTGGGCGGGGTGCCGCCCGACGTCGCCACGTGCGCCGACTGCCTGCGCGAGCTGTTCGACCCGGCCGACCGCCGCTACCGGTACCCGTTCATCACCTGTACCAACTGCGGGCCGCGTGCCACGATCGCCGACGCCCTGCCGTACGACCGTGCGCGCACCGCCATGGCGGGTTTTCCGCTGTGCGACCGCTGCGCCGCCGAGTACGCTGACCCGGCCGACCGCCGGTTCCACGCTGAGGCGGTGGCCTGCGCCGATTGTGGTCCCCGCCTCGTATGGACCGCGGACGGGCGCACCGGGGAGGCCGCGCTCGCCGCGGCCACGGTCATGATCGCCGACGGCGGCATCGTCGCCGTCAAAGGCCTCGGTGGGTACCAGCTGGTCTGCGACGCCACCGCGCCCGCCGTGGTGGACCGGCTGCGCGGGCGCAAGTACCGGCCCCGTAAGCCGTTCGCCGTCATGGTGGCCGACCTGGCCGCCGCTCGCGTGCTCGCCCGACTGACGCCCGCCGACGATGAGCTGATCGCCGGTGCCGCCCGCCCGGTCGTGCTGGTGCCCGCCCGTCCCGGCAACGGGCTGGCGGGCGGCGTGCACCCCGGGACCGACCAGGTGGGGCTGTTCCTGCCGACGACGCCCCTGCATCACCTGCTGCTGCGCGCCCTCGCCCGGCCGCTGGTCGTGACCAGCGGCAACCGCGCCGACGAGCCGATCGCGACCGACGACGCCGACGCGCGCACCCGGCTCGCCGGCATCGCCGACGGGTTCTGCGCCCACGACCGGCCCATCCGCGCCCGCTACGACGACTCGGTCGCCCGTACGGTCGCGGGCGTCGCCACGCTGGTCCGCCGGGCCCGTGGGTACGCCCCCGACCTCCTCGAGCTGCCCGCGGCCGCGCCCGCGCCGATCCTGGCGGTGGGTGCCCAGCTCAAGCACACCTTCACCATCGCCCGCGGCGGCCGGGCGCTCGTCGGTCCACACGGCGGCAGCCTCGACGACGCCGACGCCATGACCGCCTTCACCGACAGCCTGGCCGCGCTGTGCCGGCTGCACCGGATCGAGCCGCGCGTCGTCGCGCACGATCTGCACCCGGGGTACCTGTCCACGCGGTACGCCGCCCGGTGGCCGGCGCTCGCGCGGGTGCCGGTGCAGCACCACCACGCCCACGTCGCGTCGTGCGCGGCCGAGCACGGCCTGCGCGGACCGTTCCTCGGCGTGGCGTACGACGGCCTGGGCCTGGGCGACGACGGCACCCTGTGGGGTGGCGAGCTGCTCCTCGCGACGTACACCGGGCACGAGCGCCTGGCCCGCTTCGGGCGGGCGCCGTTGCCGGGCGGTGAGGCGGCCGTACGTCGGCCGGCCCGGATGGCGCTCGGCTACCTGACCGGCGGCGAGTTCCCGGTGGACGCCGACCCCGCACCGCTCGTCGACCGCCTGGACCCCGGCGAGGTCACCGTCGTGCGCCGCATGGTCGACCGTGGCGTCAACTGCCCGGTCGCGTCGAGCGCGGGCCGCCTGTTCGACGCGGTGGCCAGCATGCTCGGCGTGTGCGACGACGCCGGGTACGAGGGCGAGGCCGCCGTCATGCTCGAATCGGCGGCCGCGATGTGCGACGGGAGGCCGGCGTCGCTGCCCTGGCGCGTCGCCGAGGTCGACGGGCTGTGGGTGTACGACTGGTCGCCGACCCTGTCGGCCCTGCTCGACAGGGCCGGCCGGGCGCCGGTCGCCGAGCTGGCCGCCGCGTTCCACCGCACGCTCGTCGAGGTCACCGTCGACCTGTGCGTCCGCGCCGCGCGGCGGACCGGGGTGGACCGGGTCTGCCTGTCCGGCGGCTGCCTCGGCAACCGCCTCCTCGCGACCGGTCTGACCGCCGGCCTGGCCGCCGCCGGCCTGACCGGCTACCTCAACCACGCCGTCCCCGCCGGCGACGGCGGCATCAGCTACGGGCAGGCCGCCGTCGCCGCTGCCCGACAGGCCGCGAAGGAGTGAACCGTGTGCCTCGGCATTCCCGGTGAGGTGATCGAGATCCGCGACGACGGTGGGATCGCCATGGGCACCGTCGACTTCGGCGGCGTACGCAAGGAGGTCTGCCTCGCGTACGCGCCCGGCGTGGCGGTCGGGGAGTACGTGATCGTCCACGTCGGGTTCGCCATCACGGTGGTGGACCGGGCGGAGGCGGAACGGACCCTGGCGGTCCTGCGCGCGATGGGCGACGCGGTCGCCGCCGAACTGGGCGAGCCGCTGCCCGCGCCCCGCGGAGCGCCGGCATGAGGTACCTCGACGAGTACCGCGACCCGACGCTGGCGCGGGCGCTCCTGGACGAGCTGCACGCCACCGCGACCCGCCCCTGGTCGCTCATGGAGGTGTGCGGCGGGCAGACCCACACCATCGTGCGGCAGGGCATCGACGAACTGCTGCCCGCCGGCATCCGCATGATCCACGGGCCGGGCTGCCCGGTGTGTGTCACCCCGCTGGAGACCCTCGACCGGGCCATGGCCATCGCGGCCCGCCCCGAGGTGATCCTCACCAGCTTCGGCGACATGCTGCGCGTACCCGGGTCGGACACCGACCTGCTCGCGCTCAAGGCGCGCGGCGCGGACGTGCGGGTGGTCTATTCCCCGATGGACGCGGTCGCGCTCGCGCAGGCCCGGACCGACCGGCAGGTCGTGTTCCTCGCGGTCGGCTTCGAGACCACCGCGCCCGCCAACGCGATGGCGGTGCTGCGCGCGGCCGCGCTGGGGCTGACCAACTTCAGCCTGCTGGTCAGCCACGTCCTGGTGCCCCCGGCGATGACCGCGATCCTGGCCGCGCCCGACTGCCAGGTGCAGGCCTTCCTCGCCGCCGGTCACGTGTGCGCGGTGATGGGCTTCACCGAGTACGAGCCGATCGCGGCCCGCTACCGGGTGCCCATCGTGGTGACCGGGTTCGAGCCGCTGGACCTGCTGGAGGGCATCCTCCTCGCCGTCCGCCAGCTGGAGTCCGGCCGCCACGACGTGTGCAACCAGTACGCCCGGGCGGTACGCCGCACCGGCAACACCGCCGCGCAGGACGCCGTACGGACGGTGTTCCGGGTCACCGACCGCACCTGGCGCGGCATCGGCCCGATCCCGTCGAGCGGGCTCACGCTCGCCGACGGGTACGCCGACTTCGACGCGGCACGCCGCTTCGACGTCGACACGGTGTACGCGGTGGAGCACCCCGACTGCCTGGCCGGGGAGATCCTCACCGGCGTCAAGGCGCCCACCGACTGCGCCGCGTACGGCACCCGCTGCACCCCGCGTACGCCGCTCGGCGCGCCGATGGTGTCCAGCGAGGGCACCTGCACGGCCTACTACAACGCCGGCCGCACGGCACCGGAGCGTGCACGGTGACCACTGTGGACCCGACGTACGCCGCCTGCCCGGTCCCGCTGCCGGAGTCCGAACGGGTGCTGCTCGGCCACGGCGCCGGCGGGCAGCTGTCCGCCGATCTCGTGACCGGGCTACTGCTGCCCGCGCTCGGATCCGCCGCCCCGGCCGGGCCGTTGGAGGACGCGGCCGTCGTGCCGGTCGGCGGCGTCGACGTGGTGATCAGCACGGACGCGTACGTCGTCAGCCCGTTGTTCTTCCCCGGCGGGGACATCGGGTGCCTGGCCGTGCACGGCACGGTCAACGACCTGGCGATGCGGGCCGCCACACCGGTCGCCCTGGCGCTGGCGTACGTCGTGGAGGAGGGCTTCCCGCTGGCCGACCTGCGCCGGGTGGCCGCCTCGGCGGGTCGCGCCGCGGCGGCCGCCGGCGTCGCCGTGGTGTGCGGCGACACCAAGGTCGTGGGGCGGGGCGCCGCCGACGGCCTGTACGTCGTGTCCACCGGGATCGGCCACCGCCCGCCCGGGGCCGCGCCGTCGGCGGGCGCCGTCGTGTCCGGCGACGTGGTGCTGCTGTCCGGACCGATCGGCAGTCACGGCACCGCGATCCTCAGCGTGCGCGAGGGCCTCGGCTTCGACGCGGACATCGCCTCCGACACCCGCCCGCTGCACCGGCTCGTCGCCGCGATGACCGCCGCGGGCGGCACGGGCGTGCACGCGCTGCGCGACCCCACCCGGGGCGGGCTGGCGTCCGCGCTGAACGAGATCGCCGCCGCGTCGGGCGTACCGGTGGAGATCGACGAGGCGGCGCTGCCCGTACCCCCGGCCGTCGCGGCGGCGTGCGAGATCCTCGGCCTCGACCCCGCCCACGTCGCCAACGAGGGCTGCCTGGTCGCGTTCGTGGCCCCGGAGCGGGCCGACGAGGTGCTGACGGCGATGCGTGGCCTGCCCGAGGGCGGCGGCGCCGTGCGGATCGGCACCGTGGCGGACCACGGCGAACCCGGCCGGGTCACCGTCCGCACGGCGGTCGGTTCCCGCCGCGTCCTGGACATGCTCGTCGGCGAGCAGCTACCACGCATCTGTTGACCGGCAGGACTATAGGGAGGCGAAGGTGACCAGCAATCCCGAGACCATCGTCGTGGGCGTCGACGGATCGCGCTCGTCCGCGCAGGCGCTGCGGGCGCGTGCGCGACCGGAACCCGGTTGCGCCGCCGCATCGCAGGCATTCGCCGCCGCCGGTCTGCCGTTCCGCCTCCACCGCGGCCAGCGACGCGACCGGGAGTTCAGAATTGTCCGGTGTATCACGATGTCGGTAGGGCCGGAAGTCCTGGGCAATGACAGGCCCTTTGGCCTGCCGGTAAGCCCTGTCCAGAGGTTCAGCGGGGCATACGCTGATCTTTGATGAGCCCGGATTGTCCGCCGGCTCCGGTGTGCGACGGGCTCACCTCACGGGGGAGATGTTCGCGATGACCACCACGCTTATACCGCGGATGTTCGGCGATCTCATCGACTGGTTCGACATGGACCGGGCGCAGGGGACCGGCCACATGATCCGGGTCGAGGACTCGCTGACCGAGCAGGAGTACCACGTGCGCGCCGAGTTGCCGGGCATGGATCCCGGCCAGGACATCACGATCTCGGTGCAGGACGGCACCCTGACGATCCACGCGGAACGCGAGGAACGGCAGGAGGCCAAGGGCCGCTCCGAGTTCCGCTACGGCGTGCTCGAGCGCTCGGTGCGGCTGCCGGGCAACGCCGAGACGGACAGCATCAAGGCGACGTACGACAAGGGGATCCTGGACGTGTCGGTGCCGTTGCGCAGCACGGAGGCCGCCGGCCGGAAGATTCCCATCGAGGTGGGGTAGGCGGCCATGAATCACGACGTGCGGTGGGGCGGCGTCGCCGGGGCCGGAGCGGTCGTCCTGGTGGTGACCAGCCGGATGATCTGCGGTTCAGTGCCCCGCATCGACGAGTCACCCGAGTCCATCGCGGCGTACGTCGTCGGGCATCGTGACCAGATCCTGGTCGCCTCGGTGCTGTTCGCCGTCGCCATGGTGCTGGTCGTCTGGTTCGGCGCCGTGCTGGCCGAGACGTTCCGGCGGGCGGGTTCGTCCGGTGTCCTGCCGGCGCTGGTGTTGACCGGTTTCGCCGTGCTGGCCACGCTGGGCGTGCTGGTCACGTCGGTCATGGCCGGGATGACGTACGCCGTTACGGCTCATCCGGCGCTGCAACCGATCGCCGTGGCCCCGTACACCGCGCTGGCTGTCGTCGGTACGGTCGCCGGGGTGGTCGCCGCGTTGCCGCTGACCGCGTCCGCGGTGGCGATCGTGCGGACGGGTGTGTTTCCCCGGTGGCTGGCCTGGCTCGCCGGGGCTGCCGCGGCCACGAAGTTCCTGGCCGCGTTCGCCGTCGGCGGCGCGGGGGTGTTCCTGCCGGGCGGGGTGCTGGTGGCGTTCGTGCCGGCCGTGCTGGCGCTCGGGTGGGTGATCAGTACGACCGCCCTGCTCATCCGCGAGCACGTGCCGGTCATGACGGGAGCGGCGCGGCCGCTTCGGCACGCCTGACATGCCCGGGCCCGCACGCCGGCCCGGACGCGGACCGGTGCTGCGCGCCGACGAGGTCGACGCGGTCGTGTTCGACCTCGACGGCGTGCTCACCGACGTCGCGGACCTGCACGCCAGGGCGTGGCAGCAGGCGTTCGACGCCACGCTGCGGGCGCGGCTGGGGCCGGCGTGCCCCCTGTTCGACCCGGGGAAGGAGTACTTCGCCCACGTCGACGGCAGGCCCGCACTGGACGCGGCTCGGGGGTTCCTGCTGTCGCGGGGTCTGAGCCTGCCCGACGGCACTCCCGCCGATCCGCCCGGCACCGAGACCATCTGGGCGGTGGCCAACCAGGAACGCGAGGTGTTCGGCGAGCTGCTGGACCGTGATGGAGTACGGGTCGTCGGCCCGTGGGCCGACCTGGCGTACCGGCTGCGCGACGTCCGGGTACGCATCGCAGCCGTGACCACGAGCGGCAGTGTCGACCGGGTCGTGGCGGCCACGGGCCTGGCGGGCCTGTTCGACGCCCGGGTCGACGCCGATGAGGCGGCCGCGCTGGGACTGCCCGGCACGCCGGATCCGGCCACGCACCTGGAGGCGGCGCGCCGGCTCAACGCCTCGCCCACCCGGACGGCGGTCATCGAGGGCTGCCTCGCCGGCGTCGAGGCGGGCCGCCGTGGCGGCTTCCACCTCGTGGTCGGCGTGGACCGGTACGGCTACCCCCACGTGCTGGACGCGGCGGGTGCCGACGTGGTGGTGGCCGGCGCTGCCGAGCTGGACGTCGACCTGACCAGGCGGCGCCGGGCCCCGGGAATGGCCACCGGTCAGGACTTCTGCGGCGGAGGGCAGGCGCGCGGCGGCTGGGTGCTGCGCTACGACGGGTACGACCCGGCCCGGGAAGGGCTCCGCGAGGCGCTGTGCACCATCGGCAACGGCTACCTGGGTACGCGCGGCGCGGCACCCGAGTGCCGGGCGGACGGCGTGCACTACCCGGGCAGCTACCTGGCCGGGGTGTACAACCGCCTGCGCACCCCGGTCGGCGACCGGAACGTGGAGCACGAACATCTGGTGAACGTGCCCAACTGGCTGCACCTGCGGTGGCGGATACCGGGCGGTGACTGGTTCACCCCGGACACGGCGGCATTGACCGCCTACCGAACCGAGCTGGATCTGCGCTCCGGCGTCCTCGCCCGAACGTCGGTGTACCGGGACGACCGGGGCCGGCACACGACGGTCGTGCAGCGGCGCCTGGTCCACATGGGCGCGCCCCACCTGGCGGCGCTGGAGACCACCTTCATCGCCGACGACTGGTCCGGCGAGATCGAGATCGAGTCCGGGATCGACGGCGACGTGGCCAACGCGAACCTGCCCGAGGACGCGCCGCTGGCCAAGGTCCACCTGCGGCCGGAGTCGTCCATCGTGGAGGCTGATCGTGTAGGTGTGTCGATGGTGACGACCCAGTCCCAGGTCAGAGTCGCCATGGCGGCCCGCACGGTCGTACGGGACGGGTCGTGCGGCCCGGTGAGCGTTCCCCGGGAGCCGGTGCGCCGCGACCGGTTCGTCGGGCAGGTGCTGCGCTGCCCGCTGGAACGGGGTCGCCCGCGGGTGGTGGAGAAGGTCGTCGCCGTGGCGACCTCACGTGACCCCGCCGTGAGCGAGGCCGCGCTGAGCGCGCACGAGCTGGCGGCCACCGCCGCAACGTTCGACGAGCTGCTGGCCGAGCACGTGGCGGCCTGGGGCGCGTTGTGGGAGCGGTTCGACCTGGCCGTCGACGCCGATGACGAGGTGGTACTGGCGCTGCGCCTGCACACGTTCCACCTGTTGCAGACGCTGTCGCCGCACACCGCTCAGCTCGACGCGGGTGTGCCGGCGCGCGGGCTGCACGGCGAGGGGTACCACGGGCATGTGTTCTGGGACGAGATGTTCGTCTTCCCGGTCCTCAACCTGCGGCTGCCGACCCTGTCGCGGGCGCTGCTGCTGTACCGGTGGCGGCGCCTGGACGCCGCGCGGCGTGCCGCCCGCGCCACAGGGCGGGTCGGGGCGATGTACCCGTGGCAGAGCGGCAGCGACGGGCGCGAGGAGACGCCCACCGAGCTGTACGACACGCTGGCCGGACGCTGGATGCCCGACCACTCCGGGCTGCAACGTCACGTCGGCATCAGCGTCGTGTACGACACCTGGCAGTACTACCAGGTCACCGGTGACGTGAACTTCCTGGTCGACTACGGCGCCGAGATGATCATTGAGGTCGCCCGCTACCTGGCCGGGCTCGTCGACTACGACCCCGACGACGACCGGTACGGCATCGCCGGCGTCGTGGGACCCGATGAGTACCACGTCGCGTACCCCGGCGCGGCCGAACCGGGGCTGCGCGACAACGCGTACACCAACGTGATGACCGCGTGGGTGCTGTGCCGGGCGCTGGAGACGATCGGGCTGCTGGCGGGGCACCACTGCGCGACGCTGTGGGAGCGGCTCCGGCTCAGCGACCCTGAGACGCGGTGGTGGGAGCACATCAGCCGCCGCCTGCGGGTGCCGTTCCACGACGGCGTGATCAGCCAGTTCGCCGGGTACGGCGAGCTGGCCGAGTTCGACTGGGCCGGCTACCGGCGCCGCTACGGCGACCTCATCGGCATCGACGCCCTGTTGCGGGCCGAGGGCGACACCCCCAACCGCTACCAGCTGTCCAAGCAGGCCGACGTCCTCATGCTGCTGTACCTGCTGTCCGCCGAGGAGCTACGGGAGCTGTTCGCCCGGCTCGGGTACCAGCTGGACGGGGCGACGATCGAGCGCACGGTCGCCTACTACCTGGCCCGGGTCGCGCACGGATCGAGCCTGAGCCGCATCGCGCACAGCTGGGTACGCGCCCGTGCCGACCGGGAACAGTCCTGGCGTTTGTTCACCGAGGCGCTCAGCGCGGACCTCGCCGACACCCGTGGCGGGACCACCCGTACCGGGGTGCATCTCGGTGCCATGGCCGGCACCATCGACCTGGCCATGCGCTGCTACGCCGGCCTGGAGACCCGTGGCCACCTGCTCTATCTGCACCCCCTGCTGCCACACGAGCTGCGCGCGCTGCACGTCGAGGTGCTCTACCGCGGGCACTGGGTCGTCATCGACGTCGACCACCATCGGCTGCGGGTCGGCCTGCGACCGTGCCAGGCGCCGCCCATCCGCATCCGGGTCGGCGGCGCCGTACGATCCCTGGCGGCCGGGCAGCATCTGGACTTCCCGATGCCCGTGTGACGGCGTACGGAAGAACCCAGCGCGAGCTGGCGCTCAGCCGGACAGGCGTACGGGCTCTTCGGTGACCTGTTCTATGTCGCCGGCCGCGGTGACCAGCAGTCGATGACCGAGATCGGTCAACGCCCGGGCGACGGCAACCTCGTCGCCGATCTCCGGGATGTCGTAGTCGTCCGGGCTCAGCCACGCCCGGCCCACGCCCAACAACCGGTCACCCAGGTCGGTGTGCAGACGTGCCTCGGCATAGGTCCTACCGTCGTTCTCCCCGATGAAGATCTCCACGCCCCAGCGTTTCATGGTGGCGGTCATGGCAACCTCCCCTCAACAGGTGTCGCTCCTATCAGTCTCGCCGCCGCGCACCGGTAGGGCAGGGCCGTTGGTCCCTACTTCGGGGATCGCCTGTCAGCCGGCGGGACGCAGCCGCCGCGCCAGCGGGTCGGGCTCCGCCCCGGCCGCGGCCAGGCGCATCTTCGCGTCCACGGCCACTACACCGTCCGGGCCCGCGATCACCGGGTTGAGATCGAGCTCCGCCACCTCGGGATGCCGTTCCGCCAGCATTCCGAGCCGCAGCAACAGGTCCTCCAGGGCGCCCGTGTCGGTGACCGCCCCGCGCCGGTAGCCGGTCAGTAGCGGCGCCGCGCGCAGCGACCGCCACATCCGCGTCGCGTCCAGATCCGTCACCGGCACCAACCGGAACACCCGATCGCCCAGTACGTCGGTGAACACGCCGCCCACACCCAACATCACCAGCGAACCGAACAACGGGTCGTGCACCACCCCGGCGACCAGCTCGACGCCCGCCCCGACCATCGGCTGGACGAGCACCCGCGGATCGGCGGCCGCCGCGCACACCGCCTCGTACGCCTCCTGGACGGCAGCACGGTCGGCCAGCGACAGCCGCACGCCGCCGACGTCGCTGCGGTGCACCAGCTCCGGGCTGGCGGACTTGACCACCACCGGGAACCCGAACCGCTGCCCGGCGGCGACCGCCTCGGCCGATGTCCGGCACATCCGCGTGGCCACGAGCGGCACACCGTAGGCGTCAAGGATCTCCGCGAGCACCGGATACGGCTGCCAACCCTCGCCGTGCCCGCTGAGCGCGCCGTGGATCGCCGCCTGTGCGCGCGCCGGGTCTGTGCCGGGTAGGTCCGGCCGGGTGCCGAGTGGTTCGCGTCGCCACGCCGCGTAGCGCGCGGCGTGCGCCAGTGCCCGGACGGCGCGTTCGGGGAGGTCGAACACGGGTACGTGCCGCTGACCGAGCGCGACAGGGCTGGCGTCGCCGCCCAGCACGACGGCCGCGACCGGCAGTTGGGGGTAGCGGTCCAGGACCGGCGCGATCGCGGCGAACAGTGCCTGCACGTTGTTGGCCCGGGTGGCCGCCACGACCACGATCAGCATGTCGACCTCGGCCGGGCCGGCGGCGCTCATGGCGGCGGTCCCCACGCCGGACAGCGCGTCGGCGAATCCGGCCGGCGACGCGCCAGCTCCGAGATCGAGCGGGTTCGGCCCGACCGATAGTTCCGGCATCACCAGGCCGGCCGCCTCGGCCGCGTCAGCGGCGAGCACGTTGACCCCGCCGGCGTTGCCGATCACCGCCAACCGGTCGCCGGCGGGCAGCGGCTGATCGGTGACCATCAGCGCGGCGTCCATCAGCTCCCCGAGCGTGTCCGCCCGGATGACGCCGGCCTGCGCGAACAGCGTGCCCACCGCCACGTCCGGGGCGGCTGCCGCGGCCGTGTGCGAGGCGCCGGCCCGCCGGCCGGCGACGGACCGTCCGCTCTTGACCGCGAGGACCGGCTTGCGGCGCGCCAGGGCGCGGACGAGGCGGGCGAACTTGCGCGGATTGCCGAACGACTCCAGGTACAGGGCCACGGCCGTGGTGGACGGGTCGTCGAACCAGTACGCGAGCAGGTCATTGCTGCTCACGTCGGCCTTGTTGCCCAGCGACACGAAGGTGGAGATGCCGCACCCGGTACGGACGGCGTGATCCAGGACCGCGATGCCCACCGCGCCGGACTGGGAGGCCACCGCCAACCCGCCCAGTGGCGGGCGGGCCGGAACGAACGTGGCGTCCAGCCGCACCGCCGGGTCGGCGTTGAGAATCCCGATGCAGTTCGGGCCGACGACACGGATGCTCGCGGCACGGGCCTGGCGTACCAGATCGGCCTGCGCGGCCCGCCCCGCCTCGCCCAGCTCGCCGAAGCCCGCCGACAGCACCACCGCCGCGCGCACCCCGGTCTCGGCCGCCTGCGTGAGCACGGCGGTCACCGCCACGGCGGGCACGGCGATGACCACGAGGTCCACCGGACCCGGCAGGTCAGCCAGCGACGGATACGCCGGCACGCCGGCCACCTCGCCCGCGTGGGGGTTGACCGCGTACAGGGACCCGGTGAACCCGAACTCCACCAGCGACCGCAGCGTCTCGTGGCCGACCCCGCCCGGCTCGCGTCCCGCACCCACCACCGCCACCGACCGCGGCGACAGCAGCGGCCGTAGCGACGCCCGCTCAGCGACCCGCTCCCGCAGGTCGGCGGCGGCCAGCGCGTCCTCGGCCTGCGTCGTGGCCAGTCCCACCTTCACGATGCCGTCAGCGCCGCGGGGCACGATGCGGCCCGCGATGTCGGTGGCCACCCGCAGCATGGCCGCGTTGCCGGCGAGCACCTGACCCGTCAGCTCCACGATGCCCCGCGCCCGGGCACGCGCCGACAACTGTTCCAACAGCAGGGTGCCGATACCGCGCCCGTGGTGGTCGTCGGCCACGAAGATCCCGAACTCGGCGGTGGGCGCGTCCGGGTTCGCCCGCCAGTACGACGCCACACCGACGACGGTCGCCCGGTCGACCGCCACGATCGCGTCATGGCCGGGGTCCTGAGTGCGGGTCAACCGGACAACCTCGGCCGCGATCGTCAACGGCCCCGGCACGGCGAAGAACCTACGCCGCAGCGCCTCAGGCGATCCGCCCCGGAAAAGTCCGGTCAGGGCATCCGCGTCCGTGGGCGTGACCGGCCGGATCACCACGACCGCGCCGTCGGTGGTCAGGACGTCGACCTGCTCGCCGCTACCGTCGCCCGGCAGCGGAGTACGCGTCACACCCACATTGTCGTCACCCGGCGCCCGCCTGGGACGTCATGTGCCCAATCCGCGTCCTCCTCGCCGCAGCACCGCCCGCCACCGGTCATCCGCACCCCACACCAGCAGCGGGAACGGCAACAGCAGGGCGAGTCGGCCGCCTCCCGGGCGACGTCGGTGCCGGTCACGCCCATGGCCACACCGATGTCGGCGCGTCGCAGCGCGGGCGCGTCGTTGACGCCGTCACCGGTCATCGCCACCACGTTGGCGGCGCGCCGCCCTCGGCTGCGGACCAGCTCGTTCGGGCCGTACACCGTCATGCGTCGGCGCGCCTCACGCGCGGTCAGGCCCTGGCGCCTGGTTCGCAGGTCGCGCAGCAGCAGGTCGACCGGCTCCAACGGGTTGCCCCCCCGAGCGACCTTCACCCCAGCCGCCACGCCCGCCCCCGGCGTCGTCCGCCAGGTTGTCCACCCGTTCATTAGCGCCGGCCCGGCGCGCGTCCGCGCCGTCCACCCGACAACAACCCCAACGTATTCAGCGTCCTGCCGTCACGATGGGGCGCAGGAGGCTGCTGGTCCCGTCGTGGCGGGCCGATCTTGCCGCTCTCAGGGCACCGGGATCCGCCGCCGACATTGACCGAATGACCGGCAGGCGCCGTAGCCATGGCGCACGCTGAATGCGGAGGGCAGAGGAGCGGAGGGAGGCAGACGTGAGAGCCAGGCTGGGTGATCGTCTGATCCTCCAACCGACGCACCCGGACTCGCCCCGGCGGGTCGGCATCATCATCGAACTGCACCACGACGACGGCAGCCCTCCGTACACCGTGCGGTGGCTCGACGACGAGCACGAGGCCCTCGTGTACCCCGGGCCGGACGGACGCATCGAGCCCAGCCACAGATGAGGAGCGGAAGTCCCATGTGGCCCACCGGCGGCGGCTTCCTGGTACGAACCGTCGTATGGCGCTGTTCCGGACGTGGCTGTCTCGCCTGATCCAGTCGATCAACCTGCCGCGACCTTACGGCGAGCGTGGAAGCGATGCAGCGCCAGCCAGGTCAGCGGTATGCCGATGGCTGAGGGGAGCAGCCAGTAGGTGAGGTGGGGCAGGCGGTTCCACAGGGGGAGGAAGGGGCCGTTGTCGACGTAGAAGCCGGTGAGCAGGGCGATGTAGGAGCCGGCCATGCCGATGCCGTGGTGGGTGGTCCAGCCGGAGCGTTGCGACCGTCGGGCCCGCCATCCGAACAGGCCGGACGCGAACGCGATGCAGGCGATCGCGAACAGGTACGCGTCCTCGCGCCATCGGATGGCGGCCATGACGGCGGCGGTGGCGAAGATCGTGGCTAGCGCGACGAGGTAGACCTTCCCGGTGGCCGGGTGCCGACCGGGGCGCTTCCTGGCCGTAGCGGCGAGTGCCCCGGCGACCACAGCGGTGGCCCCGGCGGCAACGTGCACGGTGAGTGCGGCGGCGAAGACCGGTCCCGCGTCAGGAATCGGCAGGCCGAAGATGTCAGCGGCGAGCATCGTTGTCCTCCGTCGTCGGGGTGACCGTGCCTGCGCTGCCGTCGACGGTGACGATCTGCCCGTTGCGCAGACGACTGGTCGCGTTGCTGGTGGCGACCACTGCGGGGATGCCGTATTCGCGGGCGACGAGGGAGGCGTGCGCGGCGAGCGTGCCACCGTCGGTGACCACGGCGGCGGCGTGGGCGAACAATGGCGTCCAGGCCGGGGAGGTGGCTCGGGCGACGAGTACCTCACCTTCGGTGAATGCGGCGATGTCGTCCGGGCCGTGGACGACGCGTACCGGTCCGGTGGCGCGTCCGGCGGAGGCGGGGTGCCCGACGATCGCTGCTTCGGCCGGTGGGGCGGTTCGTGCCTGTCGTACGGCCTTTTCGATCAGGTCGCCGACCAGGCGTGACGGGCGGCCGATCGTGACCGGCGCGGTCAGCCGCCGGTGCTGTTCCCACGAGTGACGCCGGTCTGTGGCTAAGCCGCTCAGTGGGGTCGCCCGGCCGGTCAGGGTGGCTTTGACCTCGCTTCGCGTACAGAAGTGGATCTCGTCGGGTGTATTCAGGATGTGCCGTCGGGTCAGGTGCTGGCCGAGGTGGGCGGCGCAGGCGCGCAGGGTTGGCCAGCCCAGGGTCAGGTTGCTGGACTGTCCTTCCCGGATCGTGGCGTAGCGTTGCGCGACGTCGAGGAGAGCGTCGAACTCTGCCCGGCGTCGCGGAGTCAGCGCCGTACGACAGGCCGCCTGGGCCGTCTCGCGAGCCGCGGCGAGCTGCCGGTGGCGGTCGGCGACGGCGGTCGGGTCGACGGGGATCGTGGGCAACTCGGCGGCGACGGGGTGGTACCAGTCCAGGCTCTGCACCGCATATGTGGGCACGGGGCCGGGTTCGGCGCCGGGCAGTCCCCGCAGTAGTGCCTGCACGCCACCCGAAAGTTGGATGGTTCCGGCGAGGTGTTCCTGGCAGAACCGGGCGAGGCTGGCCTCGATCTTCCATGCGGAGCCGCCGACGATGGCCAGGTACCACATGGACCTCCCGGCCTCCCGGGCGATCTGTGTGGCCAGTTCCATCACCCGGGCAGCGGACGCGGTGGGCAGCTCTGCCTCGGCAGCGGCGACCACAGCCTGGTAGCGGGGAAGCTGTTCGTCGCGCCACCGCCGGTGCAGGTCCGCCAGCACGGCTCGGTCGGCGGTCGCGGGGGCGCGGCCGACGCGGATCAGCGCATGCCACAAGGTTCTTACCGCCCGGCGTCGACCTCGGGCGATCACGCGGGCAAGCAGGCGCGGGGCCGGGATCGGGGTGGCGGTGTAGTACCAGTCGTGCACCAGCGCCCATCGAAACGGCACGCGTACACCGATGCAGTCGTACATGCCGTCGAGGTATCCGGCCTCCAGTTCAGGCAGCAGCCAGTCGTTGAACAGTGGGGTGACCGCTTCGGGCAGCCACTCGCCGAGCCGGAAGTTGCGCATCCACAACCCGGATCCGGGTGCGGTGAACGCGACCGGTCCGGGCAGGGCGGTCATCGGGCGGGCCTGTAGCAGCCATAGCCGGCCGTCAGTGTCGATGGCCCACTCAACATCTTGTGGGCAGCCGTAGTGGGCCGCGATCCGGGCGGCCATCGCGGCGAGCTGTGCGGCCTGCGCCGTGTCGAGGACGTCGGCGTTGCCGGACGGGCGAGTGCGCCGCGGTGGGCCTTCGTCGGTGATCGTCCACTCCTCGCCGGTCTGCTCGCCCGACACCAGCGCCTCTCCGAGGCCGGCGACCGCAGTGACGACACGCTGGTCACGGGCGCCGGTAACCGGGTGGGCGGTGAACGCCACCCCGGCCGCACGGGCATCGATCATCGCTTGTACGAGCACCGCCATGCCTGACGATCTCGTCGCGGCCGTGCGTTGGTCGTGATAGGTGCGGACCCGGTCGGCGTGCGCGGCGGCGAAGCAGCGGCGGACCGCGTCCGCCAGGCCGTCGATCTCGACGTCGAGGAACGTCTCGTACATGCCGGCGTACGACGCGTCGGGCAGGTCCTCCGCCGTACCCGACGAGCGCACCGCGAACCGGCCGCCGCCACAAGCCTCGGCGGCCGCGGTCAACGTACTGGCCAGGTCGGGGTCGGTCAGCGCATCGGAGGTGACGACGAACCCGGGCGGCACCGGCCAGCCCGCGGTGGCGAGTTCGGCGAGCACGGCGGCCTTGCCGCCGACCAGATCCCGGGCGGGTGCCGCGTCGGCGAGGCCGACGAGCTTGATCGACATTCCCTTCCTCCCTGGGATATGTAGCAACGCAAACTATTGGTATTGCTACACTAGGATTCGCTCTTCACGCAACCCGCGACGTTCGAGGAGGAGGGCACGTGCTGTCGATGCGACCGGAGCTGCTCAAGGGACACCTCGATGCCCTGCTGCTGGCCGTTCTGGAAGACGGACCCCGGCACGGGTACGCCGTCATCGAGGCGTTGCGCGACGGCAGCGACGGCGCGTTGGATCTGCCCACCGGCACCGTGTATCCGGCACTGCACCGCCTGGAGCGGGCCGGCCTGATCCGCAGCGATTGGGAGACCGTGTCCGGCCGCCGGCGCCGCGCCTACCAATTGACCGGCTCCGGGCGCCAGGCCCTGTCCGACCAGCGCGCCGTATGGGAACAGTTCTCCACCGCCGTCACCGCACTGCTGATGAGGAACCCGTGGCCAGCCACCACCTGACGGCCGGACCTGTCAGCGTGGCCACGCCCCTGGACCGCTACCTCGCCGATCTCGCCGCCCGGCTGCGCGGACCCCGCGCAGCCCGCACCCGCGTGCTGGCCGAGGTCCGTGACGGGCTCGCCGACACGATCGACACCCACCTCGCCGGCGGCATGACACCGGACGCCGCTGCCGCGGCGGCGATCGGCGAGTTCGGCGACCCGGCCACCATCGCCAGCGCCTTCGCGGGGGAGCTGGCCACCGCGTCCGCCCGCCGCACCGTGGCGGCCTTCATCGTCACCGGGCCACTCGTCGGCATCTGGTGGCTGCTTCTGCTGCACCCTGCGCCGTGGCGCAGCGGCGTTGTCGCTCTGCTGTTCGCCATCCCCGCACTGCCGCTGGTCGCGCTGGCCATCGCCACGGCCGGCGGAACGTTCGCGACAACGGGCCGCCTGATGCGCTGGCTACCCGAGACCAGCGGCGTGCGGGCACTCGCCGCGGCCACCATCATCGCCATACTCTGTCTCGCCGGGGACCTCACTGTGCTCGCCACCCTGGCCGTTCACCTCGCGACCGGCTGGCACGCCCCCGCCATGCTCATCGGGGCCGCCGCAACGGCAAGCATGGTGCGGATCGCCGCCACGGCAGCGGCGATCCGGTCCACCCGCGCGATGCGGGAACGACTCAGGCCCGCATAGGCCGTCATCGAGTGGTCCGTCCGGCCAATCCCCCTCCGCGCGAACCCCGAACACGTGCTACTTCGTAGCCGCCGGCTTACGGCCCAGCTGCCATGCTCGACGCGTTCGCCTACGTCGGGCGGCACGGGCAACGGCGTGCCCGCGGCCGTCGAAGTCAGGTCGGGCAACTGATTGCCGAGGCGACCGGCAGAGGATCTCTGTGAAGTCGTTGACCGGTCCGGCGAGGGCGTCCAGTTTTCGGGCAGCGGGTCCCGCACTACGGATTTCGGGTTCACCATGACACCGAAGCTCAGATTCTCTCCCGACCACTCCCGAGTGTCCCGGACCCGGTCGGCGTACCTCGCGGCCTTCTCCGTGTTCGGGTGGTAGTGCGATGCGGCGGCGGACGTGGTCACTGCCACGCCCGCCGTCCGCGGT
>NZ_BAAALT010000214.1:0-1909 GCF_039528515.1 Luedemannella flava | reverse complement strand
CGGGCGCGATCGGGGTCGCGCCGCGCGCGGCACCGGCGGCGCCGGCGCCGTCGACCACACCGGCCTCCGTGCCGAACGCCCCACGCTCCGGGGTGAACCGGGCCGACACCGCCGGGCGGGGCGTCCCGTCGGCGGCCGCCAGGATCTGGCGGAGCACGCCGAGCAGCTGCTCGGTCATCTCCGCCGCCGTCGCGAACCGCCGCGCCGGGTCCGGGTGCGTGGCCCGGACCAGGAACCGGTGGTACGACTCGTGCGCGGCCAGCAGCGGCACGCCGGCCCGGTCCGGGAGCCGGTCGACGTACGTACCGGAGAAGCCCTTGAAGTCGAAGCTGAGCACGGCCATCGCCCGGGCGACCGTGTAGAGGTCCGAGGCCACCGACGGGCCGGCCGTGGGCACCTCCGGCGCCTGGTAGCCGACCGTGCCCCACACGGCGCTCACGTCGTCGTCCACGCGCCGCACCGCGCCGAGGTCGACCAGCTTCACCCGGTCCTCGGTGTGCAGCACGTTGTCGGGCTTGAAGTCGCAGTAGAGCAGGCCGCGTTCGTGCAGGTAACCGAGGGCGCCGAGCACCTCCAGGGCGTACGCGATGACCTGCTCGACGGGCAGCGGGCGGGCGCCCGAGCCGGTGCCGGTCGCGTCGACGCGGATGTCGCGCAGGGACCGACCGCCGACGTACTCCATGACGATGTAGCCCACGGCCGTGCCGGAGCCGGGGTCGGGGTGCGACACGAAGTCGTGGATCTTGACGATCGCCGGGTGGTCCACCTCGACCAGGAAGCGACGTTCGGTGACCGCCGCCGCCATCGCGTCGGCGTCGCCGGTGTCGATCAGTCCCTTGAGGACGACCCAGCGGTCGCTCACCTCGTCGCCGACGTTCTTGTCGCGGGCCAGGTAGATCCAGCCCAGGCCGCCGTGGGCCAGGCAGCCGGCCACCTCGTACCGCCCGGCGACCAGCGTGCCGGGCGCGAGCTTCGGCCGGAACGAGAACGGGGTCCGGCAGTTGGCGCAGAAGCCCTCGGTCAGCCCCGGCTTGCCGTCGCGGCCGCGGCCGACCGGGCGCTCGCAGTCGGGGTTGCCGCACACCCGGCGGTTCTCCGGCACCTGCGGATCCGCGAGGATCGCGGTCGCCGGGTCGTGCGCCGGCACGCGCGGCATGTCGAACAGCCCGGCGCCGAGCCGCCCGCGCGCCGAGCCGCGGGTGCGCCCGGAGGGGCGGCTCGAGCCGGTCGCCCGGGTGGGGCCGGTTGACGAAACGGCGGCGGGCGCCTTGTGCCCGCACTCGTCGCAGTAACCATCGGGGTCGTAGCTGCCGGTACAGCCGGTCCTCACACACGCACTCACGCGACATCACCTCCGAGTACGGACTGCTGGTAGCGGTACAGGGCGCGGGTGGCGGCCGGGAGGTCGCAGGGCGCGGTCCACAGCAGCGCGCGCACCGCGCCGTACTGCGCGGACAGCGCCGCGTCCTCGCCACGGCCCTGCCGCTGCGCGCGCACCCGGTAGGACTCCAGGCGGCCGCCCAGCTCGTCGCGGCGGGCCACCAGCCCGTCAGCGAACGCGGCCCGCTCGCGGGCGGCGCCCAGCGCCCGGGCGACGGCCGCCTCCAGCGGCTCGAGGGCGTCCGTCACCGCGAGCCAACGCCCGGCGCGGGCGTCCTCGTCGAGGTGTGCCGTCCGCTCGCGAAGGTCGGACTCGGTCGTGGTCATGGGCGGCAGGCCCGGGTCGAGGATCTTCGCGAGCGCCGTGTCGTAGGCGGCGCGCGCCCGGTCCTCGGCGGCCGCGAGGTCGGCCAGGCGGCCGGCCAGCTGGGCGGCCCGGGCCTCGTACGTCGCGCGTATGCGGGCCAGCTCCGCCAGCTCGGCGCCGGCGGCCCCGATGGCGGCGGTCAGGTGGCGCAGGCGCTGCGCG
>NZ_BAAALT010000213.1:0-24705 GCF_039528515.1 Luedemannella flava | reverse complement strand
GCGCAGGGCCGCCGCGGCGGCCGGCACCCGGTCGAGGTGGAGCTGGTCGCCGGGGAGGTTCGCGAGGTAGAGCCGGGCGAACCGGCCGATGCTGGCGGGCGTCGCGCCGGGGGTCTCGGCGACGCGCTCCACGAAGCCGCCGATGAGCTCGGCGCGCTGCAGGCGGTCGCGGTTGGCCCGGATGAGGGCCGCGGACCTGTCGGCGGCGTGCGGCTGGCGACGGCCGCTGTGGTGGTGCATGCTGCGGAACACCACGCCGGCCGCGATCGAACCCCAGATGCCGTCCGCGATGCCGAGCGTGCGCTCGACGGTGAAGTGCACGAGGTCGTGCGGCAGGTGGGCGGTGACCGGCCCGCCGTCCAGCCGGTAGGTCACCCCGTCGTCGCGCTCCACCAGCGCGAAGCCGCGCTGGTGATCGGGGATGCGCTGGAAGGTGACCCGCATGTCCCCGATGGTCGCGTAGGCCATGGCGGCGGACAACGCGATTTCGCCGCCTCTTGACGGTGACTATTAACTGAGTACATAGTGGGGTCATGTCCATGCCCCACGTCCTGCTCGGCCTGCTGTCGACCGGACCCAAGCATGGGTACGACCTGAAGCGGTCCCACGACGAGCACCTGCCGCGTGCCCGTCCGGTGGCGTTCGCGCAGGTCTACACCACCCTGGGCCGGCTCGTCCGGGACGGCTTCGCGGCCGAGGCCGGGCACGACCGGGCCGGCGGGCCCGAACGGACGTCGTACGAGATCACCGGGTCGGGCCGGGCGGAGCTGGCCGGCTGGCTCGACCAGGTCGACCCGCCCGCGCCGTTCGTCACCAGCACGCTGCTCGCCAAGGTCACCGTGGCGCTCCTCGTCGACGACGCGGAGCGCGCGCGGGCGTACCTCACCGCGCAGCGGCAGGCGCACACCGCCCGGCTGCGCGAGCTGACCGCGGCGAAGACCGACGCGGACGCCGCCTTCGCCGACGTGATCGGCGCGGACTACGCCATCGCCCACCTCGACGCGGATCTGCGGTGGCTCACCACCACCCTGGAACGCGTCGCCACCCTCGGGGGAGACCAGAAATGATCATCGAAGGTCGGTCGCTCGTCCGCTCGTACGGCGCGACGCCCGCGCTGCGCGGGGTCAGCGTCGCGGTGGACGAGGGCGAGATCCTCGCCGTCACCGGGCCCAGCGGCTGCGGCAAGTCCACGCTGCTGCACTGCCTGGCCGGCATCATGCGGCCCGACGGGGGTGAGGTCATCTACCGCGACCAGCGGGTTTCGGACCTGTCCGAGGCGGCCCGCGCCCGACTGCGCCGCACGGACTTCGGCGTGCTCTTCCAGTTCGGACAGCTCGTCATGGAACTGACAGCCGCGGAGAACGTGGCGCTGCCGTTGCTTCTCGCCGGCACGGGGCGGCGGGAGGCGCGCACCGCCGCGCTGTCGTGGCTCGACCGGCTGGGCGTGCGCGACCTGGCCGACCAGCGCCCCGGTGAGGTCTCCGGCGGCCAGCAGCAGCGCGTCGCGCTGGCCCGCGCGCTCGTCACCGAGCCGCGGGTGCTGTTCGCCGACGAGCCCACCGGGGCGCTGGACACCCTCGCGGGCGAGCAGGTTCTCGGTCACCTCACCCGGCTCGCCCGCGAGCAGGGCACGACCGTCATCCTGGTCACCCACGACGCCCGCGTCGCCGGGTACGCCGACCGCGAACTGTGCCTGCGCGACGGCCGGGTCGACGCGTCGGGCCTCGGGCTCGTCAGCGAGGCGGCGCGATGAGGCCGACCACGCTCGCGCGGCTCGCCCTGGCCGGCAGCCGGACCGACACGCTGCGGGTGGTGCTGACCGCCGCGAGCGCGGCGCTCGCCACGTTGTTGTTCGTGCTCGCGGCCGCCGTCGCGACGATCCCGCACCTCGGCGATTCCTCGGGCGGCAGCGAGACCTGGGCCCGGCAGTACCGGCTGCAGGTGCTCGTCGAGCCCGGCCTGCGGCCCGGCGTGATCATGGCGCTGGCGTTGCTGACCATCCCCGTGCTGGCGCTGGCCGGGCAGTGCGGCCGGCTCGGTGCCCCGGCGCGCGACCGGCGCCTGGCCACCATCCGGCTGGCCGGCGCGACGCCGGGCCAGGCGGTGCTGGTCGCCGCCGCCGAGACGGGCGTGGCCAGCGGCCTCGGTTCCGTCGCCGGGCTCGCGCTCTACCTGGTCGGGCGCCGGGTGCTGCACCGTCCGGACGCCGACGGGCGGCTGCTCCTGCCCACCGACGTGGTCCCGCCGGCGTGGGCGCTCGTCGCCATCGTCCTCGGCCTGCCGTTGCTGGCCACCGGCGTCGCGGCGCTGCTGCTGCGGCGGGTGGCGTTCACGCCGTACGGGATCGCCCGGCAGGTGCGGCGGCGGTCGCCGCGGGTCTGGGTGGGTCTGCTCATGGGCATCGGCGTCGCGCTGGTCGGTAGTGGACAGGCCGTCGCCCGGTGGGCGCCCGACCTGCCCGACTGGGTGCTGCCCGTCCAGTTCTTCGCCGGGGTGCTCGCCGGGACCTGCGGGCTGGTCTTCGGCACCGGGTGGATCTCGGCGGCCACCGGGCGGGTGCTGCTGCGGTTCGGGCGGGGCCCGGCCGCGCTGCTGGCCGCGCGGCGGCTCATGGCCGACCCGTGGTCGGGCAGCCGCGTCTTCGCGGTGCTGCTCGTCGGCGTCCTGTTCGGCGCGGGCGCCGCCGGGCTGCGGGCGCACATCATGACGATCATGGCGGTCGAGGCGGACAGCAACCGCTGGTCCGCGCAGGCGCAGGGCGAGCAGTACCTGCCCGACGGCCGGGCGGACTTCCACGCTACGGCGTTCACCCTGGTCGACGGGGTGGTCGCGGTTGCCGTCGGCCTGTCAGCAGCCGCCATGCTCGTCGCGGTGGCCGAGGGCATCGTGTCCCGACGGCGCGCCTACGCCTCGCTCGTCGCGACCGGCGTGCCGCGCCGCGTCCTGGCCCGGGCGGCGCTGCTGCAGGCGCTGGCGCCGGCCGTGCCCGCCGTCGTCCTCGCGCTGACCGTGGGCGGCGCCCTGGCCCGCGCGTTCGGCGACGAGGCCCGCAGCGGCGGCTACGACAACACCATCTGCGTCGGCGGCGACTGGTCGGCGTGCGAGGAGCCGGGCTCGACGAAGCTGGTCGAGGTATGGGTGCCGGAGTTCGTCCGGGCGACGCCGGTGCCGTTCGCGCATCTGGCCCTGCTCGGTGCCGGCACGCTCGCGGCGGTCGCGCTCACCGTGGCCGTGGGCCTGCTGTTCCTGCGTCCGGCCACCGACCTGACCGAGTTGCGCGCGGTGTAGGCCGTCAGGGTTGGAACGCCGGGTTCACGCAGGGGAGCTCGGCGACCCACACCTGCCAGCCGTCGAGGTAGCGGATCGCGTAGTGCACGTCGACGTGTCGGGTCGTGCCCCCGGGCAACGGCCCGCACGCCGTGCGCAGGCGCCCCACCCGGACACGGGTGTCCCCGACCGTGATCACGAAGTGAGGCCAGTGGGGTTTGCGCGGGTGCGGGTCACGCCATCCGCAGCGCGTCCTCCACGCCGGTCTCGTGGCGGCCCAGGTGCACCGGGTCGCGGCCGGAGACGACGTCGAACACGGCCTTGACGCAGGCCCCGTACTCTCGGGTGGAGCTGATCCGCCACGGCGTCGTGAACTGCTTCACCGTCTCGTCGCCGACGCCGTCCACGTCGAGGCCGAGCCGGCGGCACACGGTGACCGCGCGGGGCACGTGGTAGCTCTGGGTCACCACGATCGCCCGGTTCACGCCGAAGATCCGCGATGCCCGGGCGCACGAGTCGTACGTGTCGAAACCGGCGTAGTCCCGCACGATCCTGCTGTCCGGGACGCCGTGTTCGAGGAGCCACGCGCGCATCGCGTCCGGTTCGGAGTACTCCCAACGCATGTGGTCGCCGGAGAGGAGGAGGACCTTCACCTTGCCGGCCTCCAGCAGCCGGCGGGCGAGCTCGAGGCGCGCCGCGAGAAACGGGGACGGTTGGCCGCCGGCGTAGACCTGGGCGCCGAGCACCAGGGCGACCGGCGCGGCGGGAACGTCCCGCTCCGAGTAGATATGTCCGTCGGCGGCGGTGCGCACCCAGATGGTGCTGCCAAGCGTGGTCAGCGCGCCGAGCGTGACGCCGAGCATCGCGACGAGGGCGACCAACCGCCAGGTGCGGCGGCGACGCCACCAGCGCTTCTTCTCATCGGGCACGCGCCCAGCATGTCACCCTGCGGCAACCATCGGGCAGGGCAGCCGTGCCCCAGATGATCACGTACTATCTCCGCCGTGCTGTCGTTGATCATCCCCGTGCGCTCGGCACTGCACGCTGTCTATCCGGACCTGCGTCCGTTGCGGACCGCGGCAAAGGCGCGCGACTGGGCCGCCGTGTCCAGGTACTTCGACGCCCTCCCGCCCGGCTTTGACGCCACCACGGCCGTGACCATGGTCAGCCAGATCCGCGGCATTGGCCGGTGGCTCCAGCTCATGGTCGACACTCACCGGGAAGACCCGCTGCCCCGCCTCCTGCTCGGTGCCCATCTCATCATCGTGGGCTGGAAGGTGCGGTCAAGCTATCGCGCGCAGTACGTGGGGCGGGAACAGTTCGCGCTCTTCCACGAGTACCTCTACCGCGCCGACCGGTTGCTGAGCGACGTGACCGCCGTCCAGCCCGGCAGCACCGCGGCCTGGACGTTCCGCCTCGACACCGCTCGCGGCCTGGGCTTCGGGTTGCCGGAGGCGCGGCGCCGGTACGCGAAGGCTGCGGAGAGCTGCGCGGCACCGTTCGCCGCGCAGCGCAAGCTGGTCCAGCAGCTGTGCCCCAAATGGGGTGGCGACTTCAAGGCCGTGCGGGAGTTCACGCGGGAGTGCCTCACCCAGACGCCCGACGGCGGGATCTGCGGTGCGGTCGTAGGGGAGGGGTACCTGGAGGCCAGGTTCGACTACGACCACGGCCACGTCAACGCCGCCGAGATACGCGAGGACCTCGACGTCGCGTCGGCGCGGATTCTTCACGCGGATTTCCAACCGCAGCACGGATGGGTGGCCGCGCACAGCCTGCTCGCGGCCAGCTTTGTCGTCCAGCTCGACAAGGACGCGGCGCGCCCGCACTTCGCCGCGCTCGGCAACACCTTCTCCTCATACCCGTGGCAGATGTTCGACTTCAGTGACGCTGCCGCCTTCCGCAAAGCTCGCTACGCAGCGTTGGGCCGATAACGTGATCATCGAATCGTTGACCAGCGGCATCCCCACCCTTTTCGTGAAGGCCGACGGGCCGATGCGGGCAGGGTTGACCTTCCGCGTCGGCATCGCCGACGAGACACTTCCGTTGCGGGGCATCACGCATCTGGTGGAGCACCTCGCGCTCTTCCAGCACGGGGCCGCGGACCACCACTACAACGGCTCGACCGACGCGACCGCCACACACTTTCACATGCAGGGCACCGAGGAGCAGGTCGTGCGCTTCCTCAATGGGGTGTGCGCCTCGCTGCGCGACCTACCGATGTGGCGGCTGACCGCGGAGAAGGAGATCCTGGCCACGGAGGCGGTGACCCGCAACTCCTCCGGCAGCCTGGGCGAGGTGCTCGCCGTCGAACGGCACGGGGCCGCGACGTTCGGGCTGGGCGGCTACCCTGAGTGGGGTCTGCCCGCGATCGCTGGCGACGACGTCCGCGACTGGGTGCGCACCTGGTTCAACCGCGACAACGTGATCCTGTGGATCGCCGGTGCCGGCGTCCCGTCCGGCCTCGAACTGGAGCTGCCGGAGGGACAACGGCGGCCGCTGCCGCCGGCCGTACAGGTCCTACCCGCCACACCTGCGTACGTCAACGTGGGCATGAACGCCGTGGCCGCTCAGGCGCTGGTCCCGCGAGGGCCTGCCGCGCGCGTGTACGCCGAGGTCCTGGAGCGGACGCTCTTCGGTCAGATGCGCCAGGACGCGGCGCTGTCCTACACCGTGGCGACGGCCTACGAGACCTGGGGCGGCGGCGACGCGTCCGTGGTGGCCGTCGCGGACACGCTCGTGAAGAACCAACGGGTCGCGGTGGACCAGTTCGTCACCACGCTGAACGCCATGTCGGTCGGCGTCGGGCAGGCCGACGTGGACGGGGCGGTCGCGCGGCTGTCGGACGCGTTGGCGGAGGCGGAACGGTCGGCGAAATGGTTGCCGCGCCTTGCCGTCGACGTGTTGTGTGGACACCCGGTCACGGACCTGTCCGTCCAGCGGGAGGCGCTCGCCGCCGTCACCGCGGCTCAGGTGACGGAGATCGCTGGTCGGGCATGGCGAACCTTGCTGGTGGCGGTGCCCCACGGTCACCTCATGGAGCGCGCCGGCTTCGAGGAGACACCGCAGTTCTCGCGGTTCGCCGTGCTGGGCACCCGGCACCGGTCCTACTACCCGGACGCCTCCCTGGTGATCGCGGACGACGGGGTGACCGTCGAGTCCCGTGGCGGGCCGCGCACGGTGCTCTTCGACGCGTGCTCGGGCGTGCTCGCCTGGCCGGACGGCGGTCGGCACCTCGTGGGTCGCGACGGCATCCAGGTGCGTATCGAGCCGACGTTGTACGTCGCGGGGGTCAAGGCTGTGGCGGCCCTCGACGCGCGCCTGCCCACAGGTCTCACCATCGCGATGCCCACCCGGGCCGCGGACGAGATCCCGACCGTGCGCCGGCTGACCGTATGGCGCATCCGCGCGCGGCGGCTGGGCGCCGCCGCGCGGCGAGGTCTGCAGCGCCTCAGACAGGCGTGGTGGAACCGTGGCGCGTACCTGAACTATGCGGTTCCCGCGGTGTTGGTCGTGCTCCTCGGCCTGTGTGTCGCCGCCTTCGTCAACGAGCCGTCGATCTTGTTCGGCGTCTGGGCTGTCATGCTGAGCGCCGTGCTGTGGATCCGACGTACGACACTCGGCCGTTGGTAGCGGGCCGTACGTAGGTGGGGCCCGGGACATGTCCAGTCCCGGGCCCCCGCTTTGCCGCCCAATTGCGCGTACCAACGGCCTTTAAGCAGGTGGATCAGTTTGAGTGCCCTGTGCTTTGCCATTGAGCCACCGCCGCGTGTGAAAGCGGCGGATGGGAGTCGAACCCACATCCCAGAAGCAAGGTCCCACCTGCGGTCGAGATGGCACTCGGCGGCGAATGCTGAGCCTGGAGCGAGAGTCTGTGGTTGACGCGGCTGCCTCTGCCAGTTGGGCTACCCCCGCGCGTCGTGTGCGGGGGGCGGGGCTCGAACCCGCACTGTCACCACGGTGTCAGACTGAACCTCAGTTTCAGCTTTGCGCTTCTTGCGCACCCCCGTCGCTCCCGACGGGGGAGTCTGTCGGCTACCCGAAAATGTAGGCGAGCACGGTCTCGCCGGCCTTGCGGTCGACCGCCTCCACGCCGTTGGCCTCCTCGCGGGCGAACTTGACCGCCTGCTGCAGCTTCTCGACCCGCTCCAGCAGCTCCGAGACCCGCTTGGCGGGCAGCGCGCCGGAGAACTTCACGGTCGTCCAGTAGCCGACGGGCACGTCCTCGTAGTACACCTCGACCTGCGCCGGGTGCTTCTCGGTCGCCTCGGCCTTCACGTGGTTGCGCGGCACCTTCTTGGTGCGGATCGTGCGCACCGGCTCGGTCGACCAGCAGTCGGCCGAGTCGTTGAACACCCACGACTCCGCGGCGTCGAGCACCGGCAGCTTCTTGACGAACGTGTGCAGGTCGGTGAGCTGCTTCTCGAGGAACAGCAGGTACGGCACCGGCACGTCGGACAGCAGCGTGCGCCCGTCGACCACCACGTCCGCGACGGCGACGCGGTTGGTGGCGTCCTTCGTCGCGGTCACGTCGAACAGCCGGGTCAGCGTCGCGGTGACCTGCCGGATCACGTCCTCCGTGCGCACCTGCACCTTGGTCGACTCGGGCGGCAGCTGCTCGCCCTCCTCGTCCTTCGGCTGGTACGTGCGCGCGATGCCGGACAGCAGCGCGGGCTTCTGCACGGCGTGGTGCGCCTCGGTCAGCTCCTGCAGTGACCGGCTCTTGACGCCCTTCTCCACGGCGATGATCTGGTTCAGCTTCGGCATCATGACCCTTTCGACCGCTGCACCGTAGTCGTGGCGGTCAAGCGGCGGCAACCCGATTCACCGGATCCTGGCGTGCAGGTGCATGTCATGGCGGCCGTCGGCGTGCACGGCGGCGCTGCGCTGGGTGCCCTCCAGCGCGAAGCCCGCCTTCGTGGCGACGCGGCAGGACGCCCCGTTGCGGGTCGAGTGCTCCAGGTACAGCCGGTGGAAGCCGGCCGGGCCGAGCGTCCACGCGCTCAACGCGGTGAGCGCGCGTGGGGCCACGCCGGCGCCGCGGGCGGCGGGGACCGTCCAGTACCCACACCCCGCGACGCCGTCGTTGAGGTCGATGCTGCCCAGGGCGATCCGACCGAGCACCTCGACGCCGTCGCGGGTGACGGCCCAGCATGCGCCCGCCTCCCGTGCCCAGTCCTCGCGGTAGGCGGCGAACCACTCGTACACCTGCGTCAGCGACGCCGGCTGCCGCGTGTGCCACGTCCGGATCGCCGGATCCTGGTAGGCGGCGAGGAACGCGGGCGCGTCCTCGTCGCGCCAGGGGCGCAGGACGATCGCGCCACCGGCGATGAGCGTCGGCTGGCCGGCGGCCGCGAGCGTGCCGGGCACGATGATGGGCGGGGTGGTCAGGGCGCGTCTCACGGCGTCGTCAGCCAGCCGACGATGGTGGGCACGACCTCTGTCACGTCGGCGCGGATCACCTCGGTGGCCAGGTCGTCGTAGGGCGTCGCGTCGCGGTTGACGATGACCAGCCGCGCGCCGTGCTCCACGGCGACCCGGCACAGCGACGCGGCCGGCTCGACGAGCAGCGAGCTGCCCACGGCGAGGAACAGCGGCGACGCCTTGGCGATCGACGCGGCCTGCGCGAGGACCTGACCGTCGAGGTTCTCGCCGAACAGGATCGTGTCGAGCTTCAGGATCCCGCCGCAGGTGGGACATCGTGGCTCGGTGGCGGTTGCCCGCGCGGCGACCTCCTCCGTCGGCGTGCGGGCGCGACACCCGACACACCGGGTCGTCCGCATCGTGCCGTGCAGCTCGAGAACCTTGCGCGGTGCCAGGCCCGCGAGCTGGTGCAGGCCGTCGATGTTCTGAGTGAGTACGCGCACGGCGATGCCCGCGCGGTCGAGCCGGGCGAGCGCCTCGTGCGCCGCGTTGGGCCGGGCGTCCCACGCCGGATGACCGTGGTAGGTGCGCCAGAACCGCGCCCGCACGGACGCGTCCGCGAGGAACCGGTCGTAGGTGAACGCCTCGGCGGCACCCGGGTCGCGGGTCCACACCCCGTCCGGTCCCCGGTAGTCGGGGATCCCCGAGGCGGTGGAGATGCCCGCTCCCGTCAGCACCGCGACGCGCGTGACGTCGCGTGCCCACGCGGGCGTCGTGATGGTCATGACCACCGAGGCTAGGACCTGCGGTCCCGCCGGGCGATCGATTTCGCCGGTCCACTATCTCGGTCGACGGTGATGGGCGCCGGCTGCGAGCATCCTCGGATGCGTACTGCCGCCTTCGACTCCCTGCGCGGGTTGGCGCTCGGCGACGCGTTCGGCGAGACCTGGTTCTTCCGCCCGGCCGCCGACGTAGACCGCCAGCTGACCGGGCGCGTACTCGCGCCCGCGCCCTGGCCGTGGACGGACGACACCGCCCAGGCCGTCTGCCTCTACGCGGAGCTGCGCGACGGCGGCGAGGTCGACCAGGACCGGCTCGCGTCGCGGCTCGCCGCCGCCTACGACGACGATCCCTACCGCAACTACGGCCCGTCCATGCACGGCGTCCTCAAGGCGATCCACGACGGGGAACCGTGGCGGGGCGTCACCGGGCGACAGTTCGACGGGCAGGGCTCGTGGGGCAACGGCGCCGCCATGCGGGTGGCGCCGCTCGGTGCGTACTTCGCCGACGACCTCGCTCTGGCCGTGGCTCAGGCGCGGCTGTCCGCCGAGGTCACGCACGCCCACCCGGAGGCTGCCGCCGGTGCGGTCGCGGTCGCGGCGGCGACCGCGCTCGCGGTCTCGGGCGTCGCGGGTGACGAACTGCTGGCGGGCGTGCTGGCCGTCACCCCGCCGAGCGAGGTCGCGTCCCGGCTGCGTCGGGTCGTCGACCGGCCGTTGACCCACGACCCCCGGTGGATCGCGGGCGAGGTCGGCAGCGGTCGGCAGATCTCCGCGCCGGACACCGTGCCGTACGCCCTGTGGTGCGCGGCCCGCCACCTCGACGACCTCGTCGAGGCGCTGTGGGCCACGGCGTCCGGCGCCGGCGACGTCGACACGACGTGCGCCATCGTCGGCGGGATCGTGGCGGGCCGGACCGGGTTGACCGCCGTCCCGGCGACGTGGCTTTCGGCGTGTGAACCGCTGCCTTCGTCGGTTGCACCACGATGATCACGTACCCCTATGTCGGCCCGGCGGATCTGCGCGAAGCGGATCCGCCGGCCGGAAGGCCGGCGTTCGGCGCCGGGTGACTGTCCAGGTGATCCGACCTGCCAACGTTTGGACCGTTACGCCAGGAACTCGGCGCGGAATTCGCTGCGTAACGGTCCAAACGCCGGCTTGCTCGGCGGCCGCTCCGAGATTCAGGAGGTGACTAGCCGACTTCGGCGTTCTGCATCCAGGTGCGTAGGGCGGGGGCGATCGGGCCGGTGAGCCTGGTGAGTTCCTCGATGCGCCGCTTGTTCGTGGCTCTGGTTCTGCGGTCTAGGACGAGACTGACGTTGCCTGTGGAGAGGATGGCCACGAGTGCGGCGTCGCGGGGATCGACCCTGCCGATGGGGTCGCGCAGGGCGCCGCTGACCAGGCGGACAAGTTCCTTGCGGGCGCGGGGGTCGCGCATCGTCACCCTGGTCGTGGGGAACAGCCCGAGGAACCTGCGGGGTTCCAGGCGGGCCCAACCGCCGTCGCTGAGCTGCTGGCGCACGGCGCCGACCGTGGCGCGCTGACGCCTGCTGATCCAGGATTGCCAGCTGCGCGGCTTCGAGCCGGCGATCTCGTCGAGGAGCGCGTCGAGGACCGGATCGTCGCAGGGGCGCCGGCCCTTGACGGCGGGACGGTCGCGTTCGTCGGCGAGGTGGCCGCTGACATAGAGGTCGGCCAGCGCGGCGGCGCGCAGCATGGCGCCGAGGGTGATCACGAAGCGGACCCTGCCCTTGTCGGGGTCGTAGGCCAGCATGAAGACGCGTTGGGGGAGGCTGGCGGGTGCGGCCACGTCATTCTTCTTCCGGCTCGGGGGTGGCGGAGGGCCTGCCGGGTCCGCGCATCCGACCGACTCCGCCGGGCAGGCGGCCGGCGTCGGCGAGGGCCCTGCGCAGGAGGTACTCGATCTGGGCGTTGGTGCTGCGGAACTCGTCCGCGGCCCAGCGCGCGAGCGCGTCGTGGACGGCGGGGTCGAGGCGGAGGAGGAGCTTCTTCCGTTCGGGGGGCATGGGGTCTAGGCGTAGAGGGTGCCCGCGTTGACCACCGGCTGGGCGTCCCGGTCGCCGCACAGGACCACCAGCAGGTTGCTGACCATCGCGGCCTTGCGCTCCTCGTCGAGATCGACGACGTGGTTCTCGGCGAGGCGGAGCAGCGCCATCTCGACCATGCCCACCGCGCCTTCGACGATGCGGGAGCGGGCCGCGACGATGGCGTTCGCCTGCTGCCGGCGCAGCATCGCGTGGGCGATCTCGGGCGAGTACGCGAGGCGGGTCAGCCGCGACTCGATGATCTTCACGCCCGCGGCGGCCACCCGCACACCGATCTCCTCCGACAGCCGGGCGGTGATCTCGTCGGCGTTGTCGCGCAGGGACATCTGCGCCGTGTCGTGGGAGTCGTAGGGGTAGCTGTTGGCGATGTGCCGCACGGCGGTCTCGGTCTGGATGGCGACGAACTCGATGAAGTCGTCGACCTCGAAGATCGCCCGGGCGGTGTCCTCGACCTGCCAGACGACGACGGCGGCGATCTCGATGGGGTTGCCGTCGGCGTCGTTCACCTTGAGTACATCCGTTTCGTGGTTGCGGATGCGGGTGGAGACCTTGCGCCGGGCGGTGAGCGGGTTGACCCAGCGGAGTCCCTCGGTGCGCAGCGTTCCCGTGTAGCGGCCGAGGAGTTGCAGGACGCGGGCCTCGCCGGGCGAGACGGGGGTGAGGCCGGCGGCGGTGCCCAGGGCGGCCAGCGCCAGCACGAGGCTGAGGCCGATGAGGCTCGCGACCGCTGCGGCGCCCTCCTGCCGCACGCCGATGACGAACACGGCGACGCTGAGGACGATCACCAGGAGGGACAGGGCGACGACCGGCCAGCCCGAGGTGCCCCGGGCGAGGCGCTCGCGAACCTGTGGGGCGGGCAGATCGAGGTGTTCGGTCATGGCGGGCTCCTTGGGTGGGGGTGATGTCCAGACACTATCAAAGTGATATCACTTTTCCAAGAGCCGGGTGCCGCGCCGGGATCCATGTGAAGGGAGCGGGAGCGGCGCGCTAGCCGTGGGGCATGGCGCTGAGGAGCTCGGACGCCAGGGTGATCAGGTGGTGGGCGCGGATGGCGAGGGTGGCGGCCGCGCCGTTGGCGGCCGACCCGGCCGACTCGGCGAGCGTGCGCAGCGCCTCGACGTCCTGCCCCAGCGAGGCGACGACCTTGGTGAGGTCGCTGGTGGACGCGCTGGCGAACTGCCTCGCCACGTCCTCCAGCGCGAGGCCCGAGGCCTCCAGCTGCCGGATGGTGCCGATGAGGTCGACGGTGCCGGGGTCGTAGAGGCGGTAGCCGCCGGCGGTGCGCTCGGCGGGGTGGATCAGGCCGAGGTTGGTGTAGAAGTCGACGGTGCGGTTGGAGACGCCCGCCGCGGCGGCCAGTTCACCGATGCGCATCAAGCCCGCCACCGTCCGCTCCTTCCCCAACCGTACAGCCGCACGTGCTAGTGTCGCGCTCGTGGCTGAGCCTACCGGCCTTACGACCAGCGCCCGCAAGCCCGATGAGCAGGCTAACCGGGACACCACACCGGCTGCCACCTTCACCGCGGCGCGCGCCGCCATCCGACCCCGGGTCACTTCGCAACGCACTGACACCCAGGAAGGAATCTGATGGTCTTCAAGAAGCTTCTGGCCAGCCTCGGCCTCGGCGGCGTCGACGTCGACACGGTGCTGCCGCCGCACCCCGCCACCGCCGGGGGACACCTCGGGGGCCAGGTGAACCTGCGCGCCAAGTCGGACACGGACATCGCGGCCATCAACCTCTACCTCGTGGCGTCCGGCCCGGCCGGCGAGGTCGAGCTGGCCCGGTTCCCCGTGGCGGGCGGGATCCACCTCGCCGCCGGGTCGCAGCAGCAGGTGCCGTTCAGCGTCCCGCTGCCGGATTACACCCCGTTCACGGTGCTGTACGGGCAGAACCTGCCCGGCATCCGCCTGGGCGTGCGGACCGAGGTCGCGGTCGCGTCCGGCAGCGCGAAGGGCGACTTCGACCCGCTGGGCGTCGAGGCCGCCGAGGCGCACCAGCGCGTGATGGACACGCTGGGCCTCATCGGGTGCCGGTTCGCGCGCAACGAGCTGCGCCCCGGCCAGCTGTCCGGGCTGCCGGTCGCGGCCGCGCAGGCGATCACGTTCTGGGCGCCGGTCCCCGACGGGCAGCGGCCCGGCCCGCACATCCCGCAGCTCACCTTCACCCTCATCGGCGGCAACGCCGGCCTGACGGTGCTGGCGGAGCTCGCCGCCGGCCCTGGCACCCCGGACCGGTACGTGCTGTCGGCCGACGACATCACGCGCCTGTCCAACACGGAGGGCGGCTGGAGCGGCGAGGTCGACCGGTGGCTGGTCAACGCGCTGGTCAAGCTCAACCAGGCGCCGGCCGCGGGCGTCGGCGCGGGCGCGTTCCTGCAGCAGCAGGGCCACCACGGGCACGGGCACGCCCATCACGGCCACCACAACTACAAGTACTCCGGTTACCACGGCAAGCCGTCCATGGCCGGCGCCCTCGCGGTGGGTGTCGGCGGCGCCGCGCTGGGCTTCCTCGGCGGCATGATGATCGGCGACATGATCGGTGACGCGTTCGAGCCGGATATCGCCGACGCCGCCTCCGCCGCCGGGTTCGAGGACCCGGGGATCGCGGACGCCGGCTTCGAGGACTTCGGCGGCGACTTCGGTGAGTTCTGAGTACGCGGTACTGTGCTGACCCCCGTGAAAGGACGACGACCCGCATGAAAACCTCCAACCCGGTGCTCGCCCGGCTCACCCCGGTCGGCTACCAGGGGGCGGCCCCCGCCCAGCCGTACTCCTACGGCGGCCAGACCTACGGTGACCCCGGCTACGGCCAGCCGACCGGTTACGACAACATGCCGCCGCTGACCACCGGCGACGTGATGACCATCGACGACGTCGTGGTCAAGACCCTGACGCTGCTCGGCACGGCCGTGGCCGCCGCGGCGGTCACCTGGGTTGTGGTGCCGCTGCAGGCGCTGTCCGTCACCTGGATCGCGGCCATGCTGGTCGGCCTCGTCCTCGGCCTGGTCATCTCGTTCGCTCAGGTCACCAACCCGGTGGTGCTGATCGGCTACGCCCTCGTGGAGGGTGTGTTCCTCGGCGCGGTGTCCAAGGCGTTCGAGACCAGGTGGAACGGGATCGTCCTGCAGGCGGTGATCGCCACCCTGGGCGTCTTCTTCGTGATGGCCGCCCTCTACAAGGCCCGGATCATCCGCGCGACGCCCAAGTTCATGAAGATCGTGATCGGCGCGTCGGCCGGTCTGGCCGTGGTGATGCTGGTCAACTTCGGCATCTCGCTGTTCACCGGCTCCGCCGGCCCGCTGCGCGACGGCGGCGGCATCGCGATCATCTTCTCGCTCGTCTGCATCGTGGTCGCGGCGCTGATGTTCGTGGTCTGCTTCGCCCAGATCGAGGAGGGCATCGCCGCGGGCCTGCCCCGCAAGTACGGCTGGCTGGGCGCGTTCGGCATCCTCGTCGAGCTCGTCTGGCTCTACCTGGAGATGCTGCGCCTCATCTCTTATTTCCAGGAAGACTGACCGGGACGATCGCTGTCCGCGCCCGGCGGGCCGCAGCAAGCGGCCGCCGGGCGCGGACACACATAGGCACTGTTTCGCACAGTGTCCAGTCATCCCTGCTGTGATCCCCATCGCTTCGATACATTGAACTTCATCACTCCACGATGCGTGAGTTGGAGCGATGTCGTCCGGTCCCCGCGGCACAGTCGCGCCGGGCGCTCCCTGGGGAGGGTGACCTACATGCAACTGATCAACCGGCTCAACGGACCCGTGGTGTCACTGTTCCGCATCGTGGTCGGCCTGTTGTTCCTCATTCACGGCGCGTCGTCGCTGTTCGGCGTCTTCGGTGGGGCGCGCGGCACCGGCAAGGCGGTGGAGTTCGGTGTCTGGCCCAGCTGGTGGGCGGCGCTCATCCAGCTCGTCTGCGGCGCCCTGGTCATGATCGGACTGGGCACGCGGATCGCGGCCGTACTGGCCTCGGGCTCGATGGCGTACGCGTACTTCACCGTGCACGCGGGCGAGGCCCTCTGGCCGATCCAGAACGGCGGCGAGCTGGCCGCGATGTTCGCCTGGTCGTTCCTGCTGCTGGTGGCCACGGGCGCGGGCCCCTGGTCGCTGGACGCGCTCATCGCGGCGAACCGGTCGCCGGCGGCACCGCAACCGTCGGAGGCGGGCGCCTGACCGACGGCTGAGGGCCCCCTGGATCGGGGGCCCTCAGCCGCGCGTCAAAGCGGCGCCGCCCTCGTCGCGCGACTGACCCGCCTCACGGGTGCCGCACCGCCGACGCGCCGCTGTCGTCGAGGTCCCAGGCGAGTTCCAGCCGGTCCGGGCGCCGGGGGCGGCGCACCGCAGGCGGCGGCGTGCCCCCGCGGATGGCCAGGGCGGCCAGGGCCGTGGTGATCGGCACGGCGGCGATGAGGCCGACCGTGCCCACGATGCTGCGCACGATCTCCCCGGCGATCAGCTGGTTGGTCAGCACCTCGCCCAGGGGCCGGTTGCCCGCCGCGATGAGCAGCAGCAGCGGCAGCGACGCGCCGGCGTACGCCAGGATGATCGTGTTGATCACCGACGCGATGTGGGCGCGGCCGACCCGCGCCGCCCGGCGGTACAGGTCGGTGAAGCCCAGGCCCGGGTTGGCGTGGGCCAGCTCGCGCACCGTATACGCCTGCGTGACGGTCACGTCGTCGAGCACGCCCAGCGACCCGATGAGGATGCCGGCGAGCAGCAGGCCGTGCATGTTCACGTCGGGGAAGCTCAGCGTCAGGAAGCTGGCCTCCTCGCTGGAGACGCCGGTCAGTTCGGTGACGGCGGTGGCCCCGGCCGACAGCAGCCCGGTGAGCACGAGGCTGACCAGCGTGCCGAGCACCGCCATGGAGGTCGTGACCGACAGGCCGTGGGTCAGGTACAGCACGACGAGCATCACCGCCGCGGCGCCGACGATGGCGACGAGCAGCGGCGAGGCGCCGTCGAGGATGGCCGGCACCACGAACAGCAGCAGGACGCCGAACGTCACGGCGAGCCCGGCCAGCGCGGCGAGTCCGCGCCACCGGCCGAACGCGATCACGGCGAGCGCGAACGCGGCCGCCAGCATCCACAGCGCCCGGCCCCGGTCGTGGTCGACGATCTGGTACGGCGTTCCGCTCATGGCGTCTTCCAGGTAGATCAGGATGACCCGGTCGCCGCCCTCGACGTGGGGCGCGCCCGGCCCGCCCGGGATGTCGGTCGTGACGACCTTGCCGTCGGCCAGCCGTACGGTCACGGTGCCGCACCGGGTCGGCGCCGAGGGCGAGGCGGCGCCGCCGCCGGGCGGCAGCGGGCACGGGGTCAGGCCGATGGCGAGCACCTGCCCGGCCACGCGTGGCGCGTCGGGCGAATCCGGGGCGGGCTCGGCGCCGCGCGGCCACAGCATGATCATCGCGAGGATGGTGCACAGCGCGGCGGGCACCAGCACCGCCGCCGTGAGGCGCACGGTGCGGCGCGGGGCCGCCGGCAGGTCCCCGTGGTCATGGCTGTGGGCGTGGGAGTGGGAGTGGGGTGCCCCGCCCCGCTGCCGGTCATCGCGCACGGCGTGCCTCGCTATCCGTCGTGGCTGGTCACCGCCGGCGACGCGCACCAGCGGCCCGGCGGCACGCCGGGTACGGTCATCTTGCCAGCGACCGCCCGACCCGTCCGGCGGGCCGTGCCGGTGTGCCCGGTTTCAGTCCTTTACGACCGCCTGGATCGCGGCCGTGAGCTGGGCGCGGTTAGGTTGCAGCGCCCGGTCGAGGGCCTCCGCGAAGGGCAGCACGGTGCCGTCGGGCCGCGAGACCCGCCGGGGCGGCGCGACCAGGCGCATCTCCTCCGACGCCGTGGCCACGATCTCGGCGCCGAGGCCGCACATCCGGTTGGAGTCGTCGATGACCACGAGCCGACCGGTGCGCTCCAGCGACGCGGCCAGCCCGGCCCAGTCGAACGGGTACACCGTGCGCGGGTCGAACACCTCGACGGACACGTCCCCGCGCAGGTCGTCGGCGACCGCGAGCGCGTCGGTGACGTGGTGCCCCACGGCCACCACCGTCACGTCCGAGCCCGGCCGGGCCACCCGCCCGACGCCCAACGGCACCGGCGCCAGCGACGAAAGAACGAGATCGGCGCGCAGGCCCAACGCCCCGGCCGGCGCGAACACGATCACCGGATCGTCGTCGCGGATCGCCGAGGCGAGCAGACCGTAGGCGTCCGACGGCGTCGCGGGCACGCACGTCTTGACTCCCACGTGCGCGAACAGGCTGTACGGGTGGTCGGAGTGCTGCCCCGCCCAGCCCAGCCGCGACCCCGACCCCGGCACGAGGAACGTCACCGGCACCCGCGCCTGCCCGCCCGTCATCAGCGAGAACTTGTGCGCCTGGTTGGCGATCTGCTCGAACGTGAGGAACAGCAGCGACGGGATCTGGAACTCCACGACGGGCCGCATCCCCAGCAGCGCCGCCCCGGTGGCGAAGCTGGTGAACGCCTGCTCCGACAGCGGGGTGTCGAGCACCCGGTCGGGGCCGAACCGGTCGAGCAGCCCGTTGGTCACGTTGGACACGCCGACCCGCACGTCCTCGCCGAGCACGCAGACCCGCTCGTCGCGGGCCATCTCGTCGCCCAGCGCCCGGCCGAGCGCCTTGAGGTAGGACAGGATCGTCATGGTCAGCTGGCTCCCGGGCGGGGACGGAGTCCGGTGGCGTAGAGGTGCTCGGTCGCGTCGACCGGCGACGGCGCGGCACTGATGAGCGCGAACGCGACCGCCTCGGCGATCACCCGCTCGATCTCGTTGTCGACGGCGAGCCTGTCGGCGGCGTCCAGGCGCGCACCCTGGATGTCGACCGGATCGCGCGACCGTCCGGCCGCGACAGCCTCAGCGGACCGGTACCGGGGCCGCGCCTTGTGCTCCCACGTGTGGTGCGCGTCGAAGCGGTACGTGTGGCACTCCAGGAACTGCGGCCCGCACCCGGCCCGGGCCGCCGCCACCAGCGGGGCCGCCGCTTCGAGCACGGTCTGCGGGTCCATCCCGTCGACCGACACGGCCGGGATGCCGAACGCGGCCGCCCGGTCGCAGATCCCGCCGGCGACCGCGTCGGCGACGGTCAGCGTCGTGGCGTAGCCGTTGTTCTCGCACACGAACACGACCGGCACCCGCCACAGCGCGGCCAGGTTGAACGCCTCCAGCAGCACGCCCTGGTTGACCGCCCCGTCCCCGAAGAAGCTGACGGCCACCCGGGGCGGACCCAGCCGGGAAGCGGCCCACGCCGCACCCGCCGCGATCGCCCCGCCCGCGCCCACGATCCCGTTGGCCCCGAGCACCCCCAGCGACAGGTCGGCCGCGTGCATCGACCCGCCCCGCCCCCGGTTGAGCCCGGTGACCCGCCCCGTCAGCTCGGCCATCATCCGCGCCGGGTCGGCCCCCTTGGCGAGCACGTGCCCGTGCCCCCGGTGCGTGCTGGTGATCAGGTCGTCAGGTCGCAGCGCGGCGCAGACGCCCGCCGCGATCGCCTCCTGCCCGATGTACGGGTGGATGCCGCCGACGATGTCGCCGCTGCGCACCAGCTCGATCGCCCGTTCCTCGAACCGCCGGATGAGCCGGACCGTCCGGTACAGGGCGGCCGGGGTGACCCCGGCCACCTGCTCCCACGTCGTACCCGCCAAAGGTGTCAACCCTGCTTGATCGCGGACAGGATGCCGTCCCACAGCAGCACCCGCGCGGACAGCGCGTCGTTGACCGTGTCGGCGCACTCCTGCCACCTGAACTCGTCGTCGCCGCACAGGTCGGCGAGCATCTGCATGGCCATGGGCGTGTGCTCCTCCCCGTCGACCTCGATGTGCCGGGCCAGGTAGTCGACGAACAGCCCCAGGTTGTGACCCTGTTCCTTGACGGCGATGACCTGGTTGAACATGTCGGGGATGAGGTCCTCGCGGCCGAACGCGAACGCCGCCGCCTGCCGGTGCGTGGACGCGGTCGCGATGAACGCGAACGTGCTGCGGACAAAGTCCGCCGAGGTCGACGGCACACCGGCGCGGGTGAGCGCCGCGTCCACGGGCGTGCCGGCCCGGATCTGGCCGATGAACGCCCCGATCGGCCCGGTGTCCGCGCCGGCCTCGGCCATGCCCTGGACGTAGAGCTCGAAGTGGCTGATGAAGCCGCCGCCCAGTTCGTCGGACTCCTCGACGAGGGTGATGTCGTTGATGAGCCGGCGGCTGGCCGGCAGCGGCGTCGGCACCCACGGCACCTCGACGCACGTCAGGTTCCGCTGCAGCGACTTGAGCAGGGACATGAAGTCCCAGACGGCGTACACGTGGTGCTCGAGGAACGTGACGATCGCCGGGTGGGTGTCGAGGTTGGCGTAGAGCGGGTGGGTGATCACCCGCTGGCGGGCGGGCTCGACGGCCTTCTGCAGGCGTTCGATACCGGGGTGGGTGGTGCCCCAGTCGTAGCGCGACATTGCGACTCCTAGGCGGGGGTGCGGAAGATGGTGGGGCAGAAGTCCGGGTCGGCGTAGTCCGGCCGACCGTCCGGCGTGCGCCGGACCAGGGTGTCGTGGTTGTACTCGACGATGCCGCCGCCGGCGAGGCCGAAGGGACGGTAGGCGTTCTCGCCGTCCTGCAGGTGCAGGGAGATGGCCCGGCGCGGTGTTACGCCCCGGTTGGGCCCGCTGCCGTGGTAGGTGCGGCAGTGGTGGAAACTCATGTGTCCCTTGGGGATGACCATCGGGATCTTGTTGACGCTGACGCCGTTGTGCGCGGCGTTGCGGGCGAGCAGGTCCTCCAGCTCGCTCCTGTCGCGCTCCGCGAAGTGCCGCGTGGTCGTGTCGTCGGCGCCGATCTCGGTCCAGGTGTTGCTGCCGTCGACCATGGTGATCGTGCCCATGACCTCGTCGCAGTCGTGCATCGGGATGAACGCGGTGAGCATGCGCTCCGATGTGGACGACTGCCAGTAGTGCTTGTCGAAGTGCCACGGCACCACGTTCGTGGGCTCCTTCGGGCGCGGCGGCTTGTAGATCAGCGTCGACTGGAAGATCCGGATCTCGTCCGCCTGCGCCAGCCGCGCCGCCACCGCGCCGATGATCGGCTTGCGCAGGATCCGCGCGATCGCGTCCGACTCGTAGTGGATGTAGTCGTTGTGCCGCTGCACCGCCCCGTGCTCCGGCTCCCAGTAGGCCAGCTTCTTCGGCCGGCTCGGCAGCGTCCGGTCGCGCGCCCCCGCGTAGAACTTCTCGCTCGCCTCCACGAGTTCGTCGACCTCGTCGTCGGTGAGCAGCTTGCGGGTGAGGTACCAGCCGCGCGTGGCGTACTCGGCGACCTCCTCGTCCGTAGGCAGCAGCGCGGCGTCCGCGCTGGTCAATCCCGGCAGGGCGGTGCTGGTCATCGGTGGTTTCTCCAACTCCATTGAGTACGGGCTAGGAAGAGGCGGTCTCGCGCTGGGCGGCCAGCTCGCGCTCCTTGGCCTCGTAGAGGGCGCGGATGTTGCGGCTGCCGAAGGTGCGCGCCCCGTGCCGCTCGATCAGCTCGACGAAGAAGGTGCGCCGCACGTGCAGCGACTGGGTGAAGATCTGGAACAGCTGGCCCCAGTGGTCGCGGTCGACCAGGACCCCGGCCTCCCGCAGCCGGTCCACGTCCACGTCGCCCACCCGCTCGCGCAGCACGTCGTAGTAGCTCGCCGGCGGCCGCGCGAACCCGACGCCCCGGCCGGCGAAGGTGTGCACCGCGCGGACGATGTCGTCGGTGGCGAACGCCAGGTGCTGCACGCCGGCCCCGCCGTGCCAGGACACGAAGTCGTCGATCTGGCCCCGGTTGCGGGTCGTGTCGGGCTGGATCAGGGTGAACGTGACGCCCCCGGACGGGCTCTGCACCACCCGCGACTCCATGCCCTGCTCGCCGACCTCGATGTACTCGGAGAAGATCTCCCCGAAGCCGAACGCGTCCGTGTAGAAGTCGACGGTGGCGTGCAGCTCGCCGGCCGGCAGGCAGATCGCCGCGTGGTCGATGAGCTGCAGCAGCTCGTCGCCGTGGTCGGGATCCGGCGCGATCATGTCGATGGCTCCGGGCAGGAACGGGTCCGTCGCGCCGTCCCGCTGGACGAGGCGGTGGGTCACGTCGCCGAAGCCGGACAGGACGGCGGTGCTCACCCCGTCGCCGTGCGCCGTGGGCGGGCGCAGGCCCGTGGCCCCGCCGGCGACCGCCGTCGCGTACGCCTCGACGATGTCCCCGCAGCCGAACCCGATGACGCCGACCCCGTCGCCGTGCCGGGCCACGTACCCGGTCGCCGGGTGGTCGGCGGACAGGCCCGTGGTGACCAGGATCCGGACGTCGCCCTGGCCCAGCAGGAGCGAGCGCTGGCCGGCCAGGCCGGTCTCCGGCCCGCCCTGCCCGCGCACCCGGAAGCCGAACGCCGCGCACAGCACGTACGCGGTCTGCCGGGCGTCGCCGACGTACATCTCGATGTGGTCGATGCCCTGGATGTTCATACTCGGCCTCCTTCTGGCTGGCGGTTCCGGCCGAGGGACGGTCGGCCGAACACGAGGCTGATGTTGTGGCCGCCGAATCCGAACGAGTTCGACATGGCGTACGCGACGGCGGCGGGGCGCGGCGCCGCGCGGACGTGGTCGAGCTCGCAGGCCGGGTCCGGGTCGTCGAGGTTGTGGGTGGGGGGCAGCAGTTGCGCGCGCAGGGCCTCGACGCACGCGGCCGCCTCCACGACCCCGGACGCGCCGAGCATGTGTCCGGTGACCGCCTTGCTGGAGCTGACGGGCGGCCCGTCGGCGCCGAACACGGTCCGGATCGCGAGCGCCTCGGCCGCGTCGCCGAGCTTGGTACTGGTGCCGTGTGCGTTGAGGTAGCCGACGTCCGTGCTGGTCAGGCCGGCGTCGTTGAGTGCGCGCCGCATGCACGAGGCGGCGCCCGCGCCGTCGGGGCGCGGTGTCGTCGGGTGGTGGGCGTCGGTGGTGGCACCCCAGCCGAGCAGCTCCGCGTAGGCGGTGGCGCCGCGCGCGGCCGCGAACTCCGGCCGTTCCAGGACCACCACGCCGGCGCCCTCGGCGAGCACGAGGCCGTTGCGGCGCCGGTCGAACGGGCGGCACGCCCGCTCCGGTTCTGCCGTCCAGCCCCGCGCCAGCGCCCGGGCGTTGCCGAACGTGTCGGCGAGCGTGGCGAACAGGGGCGCCTCGCTGCACCCGGCCACCACCACGTCCGCCTCGCCGGCCCGGATGAGCCGCAGGCCCTCGCCGATCGACTGTGCGCCGGCCGCGCAGGCCGTGCCGACCGACGAGGTGAAGCCCCTGATGCCGTGCGCGATCGCCACCCGGGCGGCGCCCATGTTGGGCAGCATCCCCGGCAACAGGTACGGGCTGACCCCGACCCGGCCCTTGGCCGTGCGGAGCACGACCTGCGACTCCAATGTGGCGAGTCCGCCGGTCCCCGAGACGACCGCCGCGACGCGCTCCGGGTCGACGTCGCGTCCGGGTTCGAGGCCGGCGTCCGCGAGCGCGTCGCGGGCCGCGTGCAGGGCCATGACGATGTAGCGGTCGACCGTGCGGGCCTCGGTGGCCGGCATGACCTCGGTCGCGTCCAGGTCCGGGCCGATGCCGGCGACCTCGGCGGCGCCGGCGACCGGGTGGTGATCCGGCGGCAGGCGCAGGCCCGAACGGCCGGCGCACAGGGCGTCGAACACCTCGGCCGGCTTGCTGCCGACCGGCGTGACCAGCCCGATTCCGGTGATGACGGCGGTACTCACTCCGGGTCCCCTTCCGTGACGGGCGCGACCAGGACGGCCGCCGCGCGGTCCGCCGGCCCCTGTTCCGCGACGATGACCAGCGCGGAGTCGGCATCGCCGTCGGCGATGAGCAGCGCGGCCTCCCGCACGCCGCGCGCGTCGGCGCTCAGGCACACGACCGGGCCGCGCAGTCCCCACCGGGCGGCCACATGACCGGCGACCGCGTTGGGCACCGACTGGAAGAACAGCAGTGGCCCGACGCGTTCACCCCGGTCGACGGCGCGGGCGAGGTGGCTCGCGGTGGTCACGTCGCCCAGCGGGCTCAGCAGCACCAACGCGGTGCGGTCGGGCGCGTCGGCGCTCGCCCGCCCGGCCACGGCCAGGCACCGGGCCGCGACCTCCGCGACCAGCGGGCTGAACGTCGACTCGACGAACCCCGCGAGGGCCGGCAGCGTGTCGCCGTCCCCGGCGGGCCAGGCCGCGCCGGCGTGCACCGCGAGGCCGGCGTCCTGCGCCGCGTCGACCAGCGCGCCGAGCAGGCTCAGTCGCGTCATCGTGGCGTTCATGCCGTTGCCTCCGCTGCGCTACGGCCCCGGCATGGCGTCCTGAGCTGATGATTCGCTCGCATGCGCTCGTTCATGCCGTTGCCTCCGCTGCGCTACGGCCCCGGCATGGCGTCCTGAGCTGATGATTTGCTCGCTCACGCTCGCTCATACGCTCACCAGCAAGGCCGTGTTGGCGCCGCCGAAGGCGCTGTTGAGGCTCAGCGCGTGGGTGGCGTCGGTGCCGGCCGGTTCGGTGACGACGGTGAGCGGGCACTGTGGATCCGGGCCGAGGTATCCGGAGTTGACCGGCAACGCGCCGGCCCGCAGCGCGAGGATCGTGACGATCAGCTCCACCAGGCCGGACGCCTCCAGGGCCTGCCCGTGCAGCGACTTCGTCGAGCTCACCGGCACCGTGGCGGCCCGGTCGCCGAGGGCGGCGGCCAGCGCGGCCGCCTTCGCGTCGCCGCCCGCGGCCGTGCCCGCGCCGTGCGCGTCGACGTAACCGACCGCGTCCGCGCCCACCCCCGCGCGGGCCAGGGCGGCTCCGATCGCCCGGGCCAGGCCGGCGCCGTCGGGGCGCGGCTGGCACACGTGGTACGCGTCGCCGGCCCGCCCCCACCCGGTTACGTGACCGAGCACCGGCGCCCCGCGGCGTGCCGCCGCGGCCGGTGTCTCCAGCACCATCGCGGCGACCCCGTCGCCGAGCAGCAGGCCCCCGCGGCCGGCGCTGAACGGGCGCACCCGCCCGTCGCGGGCCATGGCCCGACCCGCGTCGAACACCGCGAACTGATCCGCCTCGACCAGGTACCCGCCGGCCACGACGACCCGCTGCGCATGCCCGAGGGCGAGCATCGCGGCCACGTCCGCCACGGCCGTGCTCGCCGCCACGCACGCGCTCGTGTACGCGCGCGCCTCGTCGGCCAGCCCGCACCGGCGCGCGAGCGCGTCGGCGAAGTCCGCCGCCGTGCG
>NZ_BAAALT010000212.1:0-792 GCF_039528515.1 Luedemannella flava | reverse complement strand
TCGGTGTTCGCCCTCGTCTCCGGGACCCCGTGGATTCCGGAGGCGAGAGCCAGCAACGAGCCCAGGTGGTGCCGTGTACTGCGTGGTGTTACTCGTCGGGTTCGAAGGTGGATTCGCAGACACCGCAGGTGATGTCTCCTTCTTCGAGGACTGCTTTGGCGACGCGGATACGGCGTGGGCATTGGCATGCGCACGCGATGGCGTTGTTGTTGTTCTTCTTGGCCTGTCCACCAGTCATCTCGGGGTGGCGGTAGGCGATGAGCGCCTTCTTCAGATCGGTCAGGACGCTCTTGTAGGTGGCCGCTGTCTCGGCGCGGAGCGTGCAGGGTGACCAGCCGATGCGATCGTCCTTCTTCGTATCGAGGCCGAGTTCGGAGGCCAGCGCGGCGAACTTCTGGTTGTGCCAGCGGCCTTGGCGGCTGGTGTCTTTGATCTCGCGAACGTTCGCGAGCGCGTGTGCGGCTTCGTGGAGGAGGGTGGTGAAGACCTCTTCGACGGGTCGTTTGAGTCCTTCGCCGGACACGAGGACTTCGGCGAGGGCTTGTTCGCCGTGTTGCCAGCGGGCGGCTGCGAAGTGGCCGTATTTGGCTTGTTTGCTGGCGGTTCCGGAGCCGACGATGATCACGACGGCGGGGATCTCCTTGTGGTTGGTGCGGATTGCGGTCCAGGCTGCTTCGAGTGCGGAGACCAGTTCCGCGGTCGTATATTCGTGTTGACGTTTACGTGTCAGTCGCGCTTTCGGTGACCCGGTGCGAGTCGTCTTCGAGCCGGTAGGCGAGGTGGCCTTCTTGG
>NZ_BAAALT010000211.1:0-2378 GCF_039528515.1 Luedemannella flava | reverse complement strand
CCACGCCGAGTGGCCACCGTCGAGGTAGACCTTCGCGTTCGGGGCCGCGGACTTGATGTCACGCACGGCGGTCGACAGCGCGTTGTTGCGCGCCGCGATGCCGTTGGCGTCCAGACAGGTCAGCAGCGCGATGGAGTCGGTCTCCAGGATGATGATGGAGGTCTGACTGCCCAGGGCCGGGGCGAAGGTGCGCACCCACTGGTTGTAGGTCGCCAGGTCCGGCGCGCCGCCGGCGCTGGCGCCGCCACAGTCACGGTTGGTGATGCCGTACACCGACAGCACCGGCACCTGACCGGCCGCGTTCGCGGCGTTGACGTACGAGCCGACCTCGGACGCGACCGTCGACAGGTTGAAGTTCGCGAACCAGCGCGCGGCGGGCTGGCTCGCGATGTTCGTGTTGATGACGTTGCGGCGCGAGTCGCTCGGGTTCGCGGCGACCCACTTCACGACGGCGGAGTCCGGGTCCCGGTACATGGTGCCGGACAGTGTGCCGGCGTTGGCTGACGTCGTCGCCAGCCAGACGCCGCTCGCCGCGAGCGCGACGACGCCAACGCCGGCGATGACCGACGTTCGTCGCCTGCCGCGGCTCAGGATTCGTTGGAACACGTTGCTGCCTTCCCTGAGGACGAATGGTGGAGTCGATCTCGACGCGTGGGGGGCAGGGCAACGCCTGAGCACGTCGTTTCGGTGGTGCGCGACGGCGTCGGTGGGCGCGGTCGTGCCAACCGTCCGTTCTCACCTGCCGATGGAGGAGCCATGATCCGGAAGCGCTTCCATAGATGCACGTACCCGCCTGGCAAGTAAGGCGATCGTTACATCGGACTCTGACATGCGTCAATACGGCGGATGCCGACCGCCGCAAGCGGTCTGCCGCGCGCGTCCCGGATCGTGGTGGAAGCGCTTCCAAGACGTGCGCATACGGGCCGTGAATGTCCTGATCGCCCTTCCGGGTGCCGGCGCGCCACGTGCGCCCAGGACAGGAACTTGCATGCCGGGCGCGACGTGGCCTACGCGAAAGGCACCGCCGCCCGGAAGCCGGACGGCGGTGCCCTCTACCTGTCGAACAGTGGTCAGCTGGTGCTGCAGCTGACCGTGGGCCAGGTCCAGTTGCCGTTCGTCATGATGGTGACGCCGAAGTTGTTGCCGCTACCGTTCGGGGTGGCGACCATAACCTGGCTGCTGGGCCATGTGGCGTTGACGTTCCAGGTGGAGCTGATCCGCGCGGGCGAAGGCACGTTCATCGTCACCCGCCAGGAGTTGGAGCCGGAGACGGAGACGTTGAGGTTGTACCGGTCGCCCCAGATCTGCCCCGCCGAGAGCGTCGCGGTGCAGCTGCCGCCACCGCCACCACCCTGAGTCGTCGTCGGCGCGGTCGTGGTCGGGTTGCTCGGCGCGCCGCCGTTGAGGGCGTTGAGCGTCGAGGTGTACGCGGCCTTCTTGTTGCCGTTGCCGTCGAACAGCAGCGGGGTGCCGCTGGAGCGCCACGAGTCGCTGTCGCGCACGCCCCACACGGTGATGCCGTTGCAGCGCGTGACCGCGAGGCAGTCGTTGACCACGGCGGCGTACGTGTTGGCCTGCGTGGTGCCCGAGCCCTCGATGTCCAGCTCGGTGATCTGCACGTCAACGCCGAGGTCGGCGAAGCTCTGCAGCGTGGTGCGGTAGTTGGAGTTGTACGGCGAGTTCGCGTTGAAGTGCGACTGGAAGCCCNTGGCCCAGGTCCAGTTGTCGGTGTTGTAGTCGTTGTAGCAGAGTTTCGCGGCCGGGTCGGCGGCGCGCGCGGTACGGAACGCGACCTCGATCCAGTCGTTGCCGGTGCCCTGCAGGTTGGAGTTGCGGCGTGCGCCGCTGTTGCCGTCCTCGAACGCCTCGTTCACCACGTCCCAGGCGTAGATCTTGCCCTTGTAGTAGCCCATCACGCCGTTGATGTGGTCGATCATCGCCTGCCGCAGCGACGAGCCGGACAGGCTCTGCATCCAGCCGGGCTGCTGCGAGTGCCAGGCGAGCGTGTGGCCGCGCACCCGCTTGCCGTTCTGGACGGCCCAGTTGTAGACCCGGTCGGCGTTGGAGAAGGAGAACTGCCCCCGGTTGGGCTCGGTGGCGTCGATCTTCATCTCGTTCTCCGCGGTCACCATGTCGAACTCGCGGTTGGCGATGGTGGTGTACGTCGAGTCGCCGAGGCGGCCCGAAGCGATCGCGGTGCCGAAGTACCGACCGGTGCGGTTGGCGGCGGCCTTCAGGGTCGTGGCCGAGCCCGGCGCCTGCGTGGTCGGCCCAGCGGTCGGCCCAGCGGTCGTCTGCGGCGCGGAGCTGGTCTGCGGCGCGGCGCTCGTCTGCGGGCTGCCGCCGTCGCTGACGGTGATGTTGGAGCTGCCCGAGCT
>NZ_BAAALT010000210.1:0-36212 GCF_039528515.1 Luedemannella flava | reverse complement strand
CCGGCGGCGAGCCCGCCGCCGACCGGTTCCTGACCGCTTGACCAGGAGGTACGGGGGTCCCCACGGCTACCAGCCTTGTTGCAGAGGGCAAGCCGACGATTGGACCGTTACGCAGGTAATTGCGCGCTGAGTTCCCGGCGTAACGGTCCAAATCGCGGAGCCCGTGGCCGGGCGTCCTGGGACGCGAAAGTGGGCCTGAGGGCAGGCCGCTCACCAGGGCGGGCGGCCTGTTTTCTAGTGCCGCATCAGGCAACGTTCGCCCTGTTGACAAGCTCGCGGAGGCGCTCGTTCTGGGCGTTCCTGTTCCGCCAGGTGATGTAGCGGCGGATCATGCTGCCCTGCTCCTTGTGGCTGGCGTGGTCGGTGCCGTCGAGGGTGAAGTAGCGCAGGGCGGTGAACTGGGCCTCTATGTGGTTGAGCCAGGAACTACTGGTCGGGGTGTACGCGATCTCGACGTTGTTCACCTCCGCCCAGTCCGCGACCCGGCGGCATCGCTTGGTGGTCAGGTGCGGGGAGTAGTTGTCGCACCCGATGGCGATGCGCACGTCGGCCGGGTGGAGGCTGCGCAGGTAGCGGCAGAACTCCAGGAACTTCGAGCGGTTCTTGGTCTTCTTGATGTGGCCGTAGAGCTGGTTCTTGCCCAGATCGTAGGCGGCGAACAGGTGCCGTACTCCGGGCGGGCGGGTGTAGGTCGCCCGCCGCCGTCGCCAGGTCGGGGTCCTTGTGCTTGCCGCCCCGTTCTGCCCACTGCCTCAAGGGGTGGGGCTGGAGGTTGAGCGGGCCGAACTCGTCCATGCAGAAGATCACTGCAGGTTCACCAGGCTCGGGTATGACCTCGCCGTCGGCGATGGCATAGAGGTGCTCAACCCTGGCTTTCTTGACCTCGTAGTCGGGGTCCTTCGAGGCCTTCCAGGTCTTCACGCGTTGAAAGGAGACGCCCTCCTCGCGGGGCAGGACCCGAAGGCCCTCGTGGCTGATGTCGTCGACCACCCCCTCAGCGACCAGGAAGTCGGCCAGCTTGACCAGGCTCCAGGTCGAGAACGGCAGGCCATGCTCGACCGGCTTGGACCTGGTGATCTTCTTGATCTCCCGACGCTCGGGAAGGGTGAACGTCCTGGGACGCCCGCCCTTGTATTTCGGGTAGAGCGCCTCGAATCCGTCGGTGTTGAAGTCGTGGATCACATCGCGGACCCGGTCCGGGCCGGCGAACGTCACCTCGGCGATCTTCGCCACCGGCATGCCCTGCGCGGATAGCAGCACCATCTGCGCGCGCCGCCACGTCACCACTGAGCCGGTGCCCCTGCGGATGATCCGCAGGAGCCGTCTGCCTTCATCGTCGTCGATCTCCCGAACCCGCACGCGTTCTGCTATCCCGACAGTGTGGCGGCTGGCCGGGGCAGATCACCCGGACGGCCGAGTCACGGCCCGGCGGAAGGATTACAACCTCAGCTCCATAAGTCGGGCAGGAGCGGAGTCGAAGCCCGTTCTCTGATACAGCCGGGCGGAGTTCCTGTTCGCGTTGAGCTGGACTCGATTCACGTTGTTGGCGGCAGCCCAGGCCAGCACCTCGTCCAGCAAAAGGCGGCCGATGCCGGCGTTGCGAGCCGCCTTGTCAACGAAGACCAGCGAAACGTGTGCCCAGCGCCTGAGGGGCTGACCAGGACGAGGCAGGTTGTCGACCACAACCAGGACCAGGACGCCGATCGGCTGTCCGTCACGCTCGGCGAGCCAGGTGGGACGACGGTCTAGGTCCGCAAGCCACACCTCAGCAAAGCGGTCGATGAACCCCGCCTCTTCTGCGGCGCCCAACTCGCGATCCATCGCTTGCTGCAGACGCGCAACAGCCGCGGCGTCGGCAGCCTCAGCTACCCGAACCCTGATGGTATCGACCATCACATCAACCTATCGATCGGCGCGGCTCCCGAAGACCTAGGAGGCGAACGTTGCCTGATGCGGCACTAGTCAACGTCAGCGGGTCCGGACGTCGTTGACGGTGCCACGACGTGCCGGCGGGAGTGCGGAAGTCGAGATGTTGCGGTGGCGACGGGTTCGTTCCGACCGGCTCTTCTCCGTATCGACGATCCTGCGGCAGCGGGTCCACGGTGGGCCCGTCGCTGGCGCTCTGCACCGCCTCGCGGCCCGCAACGGGGCGTTTCGCCGCCCGGTGACCGGGTAGGTGGCCGGCATGAAGACCACCTGGAAGCCCCACGAGAAGCACGGCGAGCTGACCGGGCGCTCCGACCTGCCCGACTCCGTGTACGCGTTCCCGGACAAGCGCAAGGAGCCGCTCACGGACGCGAAGCACGTCCGCAACGCGCTGGCCCGCTTCGACCAGGTCGAGGGCGTCTCGGACGCGGAGCGCGACCTGGCCTTCGCCAACATCAGGAAGGCCGCGAAGCACTACGACGTGGAGGTCGCCGAGACCGACTGGCACGAACTCGGCAGGCACCCGCACTAGGTCGTCGGCAGCTCCCCGGTCTCCGCGAGATGCTGGGCGACGTCGGCGAGCTTGCGGTTGAGCCGCTGCGACACGCGGCGAAGCAGGTCGAAGGCGTCGCCCGCGGACAGTCGCTGGCGCTCCATCAGGATGCCCTTGGCCTGCCCGATGACGTCGCGCGTGCTCAGCCCACGGTGGAGGGCCGCTTCCCGGCGGTCGATCTCGTCGCGGCGCTGTGCCATCGCCACGGTGATCGCCGCGTACGCGGCCAGTATCGAACCGAACTCCTGGTCATCGTCGCTGAACGCGTCCGGTGCCGTGCCGTAGAGGGTCAACGCGCCGAGCTCGGACCACTGGGCCGGGCGCGCGATGGACAGGGCGTAACACAGGACGCTGGACACGCCCAGCTCAGCGGCCGTGGCGGTCAGCACGGGCCAGCGCGACGCGGCGGCCAGGTCGGCCACGTAGACCGGGTGCTCGCTGTGGGTCGCCTCCGGGGCCGGGCCGATGCCCGCCGCGAACTGGATGTCGTCGAGTTCAGCGGCGACCGCGTCGCTGGACACGGCGTCGACGACGCGTCCGTGCTGGTGCAGCGTGACGCTGGCGCTGTCGCAGCCGGCCACGGCGTCGACCGTGAACTTCAGCAGTTGGGTGAGCGTGTCGCGCAGGTCATCGTTGCCGAACAGCTGCTGAGCCAGCGGGGCGAAGCTCGCCACCAGCATCGGCCCGTACGCCTGCGGACCCCAGGTGGCCGCCGCGCGGGCCCGCTCCTGCGCCGCGGCACGCCGGCGGACCGCGGCGCGTTCCCGCTGGCGCTCGCCGTCGGCGCGTGCCTCGCTGTCCATCGCCGGGTCCCGGCCGGTGTGCGGCGCCGCCGTCCCGGCCTGGCGCGCGGCTGGTCGCAGCTGGTCTATGCGCCGCTCCCGCTCCAGCAACTCCCGCTCCCGCTCGTCGGCCAGTTGCTCGCGGAGCCGGGCGGTCTCATCGCGCAGGTCCGCGAGGTCGTCCCGGCCGTCGGCCAGACGGTCGCGTTCCGCGGCGACGAAGTCGCGCCGGTCCGCCAGCCACGCGGCTTCCTCGGCATCGGTGGTCAGCGCCGCGGCGCGGGCGGCCGCCCGTTCGCTCCCGGCGAGGCGGAGCGCGGCGCGGGCCTGCACCCGGGCGGCGGCCCGTTTGGTGCGTTCCAGCTCAGCCTCCGCGCGGCGCACCGCGGCCTCGGCGCGGCACACCGCCGCCCGCGGGGCGGCCGCCTCCTCCGCGTCGTCCGCCCCGTCGGTCGCCACGGAGCGCGCCGCCCAGTCCAACTCCCGCCGGTCCTGTGCGTACTCCTGCCGGTCGGCGGCCCGTTCCCGCTCGTCGGCCAGCGCCTCGCGCTCGTCGGCCAGTCGTTCGCGTTCGTCAGCCAGCCGCTCGCGTTCGTCCGCGCCTGCTTCCCAGAGATCAGCGCGCCGCATGCGTTCCTCCGCTGAGACGTCGTCGTGCGGGGTGGGCTGCCCGGCTGTCTCAGCCACGCGGACCCCTCCCGTTCTCGTCTGCTGCGCTCGGGCAGGTCGGTGTCGCCGCTAACCCGAGCACGTCGAAGACCATCGCCGGGGTGCCGTGCAGCCCGACGATCCGCAACTGTCGGCCACGACCCGTCGCGACCTGCTGGGCGGCCATGATCAGGCTGATGCTGTGGGCATCGATGAAGGTAACGTCCGACAGGTCCAGCACAATCGTCGGGGCGGTGCTCGACGTGGTGGCGTCCGTCAACAGCCGGTGCAGGTCCGCGGCCGTCGCCAGATCCAGCTCGCCCGCCAGAAAGATCAGGTCTGCGCCGTCGGCGTGCCGCTGCGACCAGCTCGGATTGCCTGATTCCCAAAGGTGGGAACGGACATCGTCAACAAAGATTTCGGACACCAGCGATCTCCTCACGGAGCATCGGCTGTGTCATCAACCTCTGAACATTCTCCTCCCGGCAGGGGGCCACCCGCAACCAGAACCCACTGGTGACCGTGCTTCAGCCCCAGATGTTGTGAGGGTCGCCACCACACCCTGGTATCTGTACGTTACAGATTGTTACGATGGCGTAGTCCATTCGGGCGAAAGGACTGTTGGTGGTGCCGGTGACGCGTGGCGTGGACCACGAGAAGGCCGTCCTGAGGCGGCTGATCGATAGTCGGCTTGCTGATCTTGAGGCGGGATGTCAGTCGGGGGGCTGCGACCACCTCGCGGTGAAGCTGGCCGGTCAGGTCGCCGCCAACCTGCGGCGGGTCGTCGACGAGACCGCCGACGGCAACGCGGCGGACCGGGCCCGCGTCCGCGGCGCCGTGCACCTTTTTCACGGCCTCGGCCACGCCCTCGGGGTGACCCGGCCGCGCACGCTGCCGTACGAGCTGCGAAAGATCAATAACCTGGTGCTGAGCCTCGGCGCCGCCGATCTGCGCATGCCGCCCGCGATCGCGGGGTGTCCGCTGTTCGAGGGCGATCCGAGCGTGCGCCGGCGGTGCCCCATGTTCCAGCGGGTCGCCGCCGCCTGACACGGAACGACCCCCGGGCCGTGACCCGGGGGCCTTCGTCGTCAGGTGACGTTGCACCGTTTGTTGTTCAGGGTTATCCAGGGTGGTTCCGAGTTGGTGTAGTTGTCCCAGGTCGCGTCGAATGCGACTTCGGGTATCGTGCCTCCCGCCGGGATTGTCTGGTTCCAGGTGTCGTCGTCACCCGTGACCTGGCTGTTGGAGACGTTGAACCAGGCGTCCCATTCGTAGGTGAACGTCTGCCCGTTGGCGAACCGGAACCGCAGCGTCCAGCCGTTGATCGCGGTGGTGCCGAGGTTCGTGATGCCGATGTGGGCGTGGAACCCGCCGTTCCAGCTGTCCTCCACGTAGTAGTTGACCCGGCAGGTCGCGGCCGGCAGCTCCTCGTCGGCCACCAGGAACACGTTCGGCTCGAGCGAGGTGAGCGGGATGTCGGTGTTGCTGGCGATGATCTCCGCCAACGTGCGGCGGTAGTCGATGCCGTAGGTGTTCTTGATCCAGGACAGGCCCTGGTTGTTGCCGTAGAAGAACTTGTCGCCGTCGCGCAGCGCGGTGAACTGCTTGGTCCAGATCGCCAGCTGCAGCTCGCCCATCTCGGTGTTGGCCACGTGCGGTTCGGCCAGCATTCCGGTGAACGCGTCGACGCTGTTGACGTTGCCGAAGACGGCCTTCATCCGGGCCGCGACGGTGGTGCGGCGGGTGCCGTCCGTCGCCGCGCGCTGCGCGGTGGGGTCGTTCAGCGGGATGTTCACCCCGTCGATGTTGCGCAGGCTGAGGAAGTCCAGGCTGTCCGGGTCGTTGACCTCGTTGCCCGGGGTCAGCTCCGGGTCGCTCGGGAACGACTCGGTGGACTCGCCCGTGATGGCGGTGAACGACGACTTCGTCGGCAGCCCGTACGCCTGGCGCATCTGGTTGTAGGTCGGCATGCCGTGGTCGCGACCGCGCTCGACGTCGATGGCACCGAGGTCGATCACGCCGTCGAAGCAGGCCGGCAGCCCCGGGCCGTCCAGGCACTGCGGGTTGCCCGAGACCGGGACCTGGAACAGCACGCTGCGCAGCTGGTTGTCGATCTGCTCATCGTTGTTGTACTGGGGGATGAAACCGAGGCCCTGCAGCGCGGGGCCCAGCTCGACCTGTTCCACGAGGTCCGGGTTGAAGAACGCGACGTTGAGTGGGATCTCGAGGATCGTCTGCGGGCCGGCCGGCGTCACGGTGACGCCCTGGGCCTGCAGCGCGGCGATCTCGGCCGGGCTGTAGCGGCTCGCCTCGGTCCGCACCACGAACTCGCCGTGGACCTGGGTGTGCGCCCGGTACCCGACGGTGGCGAACTCGTTGGAGATCGTCGCGTTCACGTTGGACTTGTACCCGGTGTACTTGGGCAGCGAGACGCCCATGGCCGGGAGGAACTCGTTGTAGGTGATGTACTGCTGCTCGGCGATGACGATGCGCCGCGCGATCTGGAACCTGTCCTCCGCCGACAGTGAGCCCGGCAGCAGGGCGACGATCCGGTTGTGCTCGCGGGCGAACAACGTCTGCGTCGCCGTGAGCGCGAGGTTCTCGTTCGCCCGGACGTCCCCGGCAACCGCCGCGTCGTCCGGGTTGGCCAGGAGCCGCCCGTCGACGTCCATCGCGGGCGCGGTCGCCGGATTGCCCCGGGCGTCCTTTCGCGGCAGGTAGTTGCCCGGCAACATGAGCGTCGCCGCGTTGTTGGTCACGTTGCCGTCGACGCTGCCGTCGCGCAGCCACTCCAACCGGCTGTTCGTCGTGCCGTAGACCGCTTCGGCGTCGATGTACGAGCTCTGCGTGTTGACCTGCTGCCGGGGGTTGGTGACCCCGGTGCCGGGCGCCGCCGCCGAGCGCGTGAACGGGATGTACCCGAGCGTGTTGGTGAACTCCTCCATCGGGTCGGCGCTGTTGAAGGGGATGTTCGCCGTGGTCCCGTTGCCGTCGCGCAGCCCGAAGGTGTGGTCGAGGAACTGGCCCCACGTCCAACCCCACTGCGTGATGCGGCGCTCGGAGAAGATGTTCTGGTGCGAGTCGTTGAAGATCCGGTTGCTGATGAAGCGGGAGTTGGGCCCGGACACCGGCTGGCTCCTGTTGTCGGCGTAGTTCGCGTTGCCGACGCGTGAGTAGTTGGTGCCCGCCTGGCCCCAGGTGGGGTTGCTGGAGTTGTTGTTCGACCCGTTGAGGCTCTGGATCGTGAACGGCACCGACGCGTGCGCCGGTGTGGCGGACACGAGCACGAGGGCGCCCGCGGCCGTCAGCGCGGTGACGGCGGCGACTACGCGCCGGCGCAGCAACGCTGGTGTGTTCCTCGGTGGTGACTCCAGGTACTGACGTGTGTTTTCCATGGTTCCTCCCACACGGTCTCCGCGAGACCATGCGTGTGTTAGGACCCACGGCTCCCTGGCCCGTGGTGGGTCGCGTACGGCGCGCGTCGACTACCGACGGCGCGGGTGCGCGACGGGCAGGTGGGGCGCGGGAGTCGGGGGAAACGACCGGATGACACGTGGTGGGGTGCCCAGGGCCGGACGCCGCGATCGACCCTGCCATTTGCCGCGCGAGTAAACATTCATTACTATGAATGTCAGATATCTTTCAGTGGAGCTGGAGATCCTCCGAATAGGACTCCGGTGGTGCTTCGGCGCGGCGCCTGCGGCCCAGTCTGTACCCCGTGTGAGTGACGGTCAACGGAGTGAAATATTCACTCATTGGTCACTGGTAAATGTGCGTTAAGCCCGTGAAGTACCGTCACCATTCCGCAATTGCGGACGCGAAATTCCGATGCGCAAATCTCAAGAACGCGAAGGGGTGGCGGGGTGGCGTCCCGTAAGAAGCGGCAGCTTCGCCGGGCCGTGGAAGACGAGGTCGTCGGCGTACTCGACCGGCTCGTCGGCGGCCGCGAAGCCCGGCAGCCCACGCAGCAGCGCGCCCAGGCCGATCTCGGCCTCCACCTGCGCCAACCGCGCGCCGAGGCAGTAGTGGATGCCCATGCCGAAGGCCGCGTGCCGGCTGGCGTCGCGGTCGATGTCCACCGTGTCCGGGTCGGGGAAGCGGCGCGGGTCGCGGTTGGCGGAGCCGAGCACCAGCACGAGCCTGGTTCCGGCCGGGATCCCGGTGTCCCCGACGACCACCGGACCGTAGGTCCACCGTGTGATCATCTGCACCGGCGGGTCGTACCGGATGAACTCCTCCACCGCGGCGGGCATCATGCCCGGATCGGCGGCCAGCCGCGACCGCACCCCCGGGTGGCGCAGCAGGACCAGGGTGGCCTTGCCGAGCAGGTTCGTCGTGGTCTCGTGGCCCGCGGTGAGCAGGTGCACGCAGGTCGAGACGAGCTCGGTGTCCGTGAGCGCCGGCTCCGCCCGCACGAGCGCCGTGGTCAGGTCGTCCGGGCCGCCGTGCCGACGCCGCCCGATCTCCGCCAGGAAGTAGTCCGTCAGGGCGCGCGCGGCCGCGTCCGCCGCCCCGTAGCGGACCGCCGGGTCGCCCTTGCGCGACGTGTTGGCCTCCTGCAGCGCGACCGCGCAGCCCCGCAGCCAGTCGCGGTGCTCCGGCGGGATGCCCAGCAGCTCGCCGATCACGAGGATCGGCAGCGGCGCGGCGAAGTCGGCCACCAGGTCGATCACGGGCGCGTCGCGCACGTCGGCCAGCAGACCGGCGGCGATCTCCGCGACGCGGGGCCGCAGGTCGGCCACCCGCCGGGCGGTGAAGTGACGGGTGACCAGCGCCCGCAACCGGGTGTGCCGGGGCGGGTCCAGGAAGACCAGCCAGTTGTCCACCACGGCGCGCAGCGCGGGATAGTCCGCCGGGATCAGCGGCCGCGGCGGCGGCTGCGCGCCCGCCCGGGCGACGAGGGCGCTGCGGCCGACGTCGGCGCTCATGAGGACGGCGTGCACGTCGTCGTAGCGGAAGACGTAGAACCCGCCGTTGGCGGCGTGCACCGGGTCGACGGCCCGGTAGCGGGCGTAGACCGGGTACGGGTCGGCCAGCTCGTCGGGGCCCGTCAGCGCGAACGGCTTCATACCGGCAACCGCCGGAAGTAGTCCGCGTAGAAGGCGAACATGTCGGTGACCCGGTCGGGCACCGCGTCGCACCGGCGGGCCGCCGCGGCCAGGTGCTCGAAGCGCAGCGCGATCGACGGCATCGCCACGTCGGGCCGGGAGTTGTAGACGACCTCGTCGTCCAGCTCGAACGACGGCCCGGCGGTCAGCCCGCGCTGCCCCGAGGGGAGCGTCACCAGCACCTCGGCCAGCGGGCCCATCATGCCCGTCATGACGTCGATGGCCGCGTTCATGATCTTCGAGCGGCGCAGGCTCGCGTCCGGCTGCGCGCCGAAGTGCTGCACCATGAGCTGCAACATCAGGTAGTACGACCGGTTGAACAGTGCCATCATGGCGCGCGCGGTCGGTTCGGTCACCGCCGTCCGGTTGGGCCGGTCGTCGTGCGCCGACGGGTTGCGCGCCACCGGGTACGCCGGGCTCCACGCGGGCCGGCCGGGCGCGCGGGTGGCGATCAGCTCGTCCGACACCCGCAGCAGCGTCTCGAAGTGCGACCCGCCCGGCGACGGCGCCGAGGCGAGCTTGCCGCCCTCACCCTGTTCGGTGATGACGTCCACGGCGAACAGCGCGCTGGGCACGTCGTCGACCTCCAGCTGGAAGTCCGGGTGCACGGCGTTGATGGACTCGCGCAGGAACAGGTGGTGCTCCCCGCCGCCGCGGCCCTTGCGGACCATGAACAGGTCCGGCACCCGCTCGATGCCGTCGCGGATCTCGGCGTACAGGGCGGCCGGCGACCGGTAGCCGGCCCGCGGATCGGGCGTCGCGCCGCGCACCTCGCCGATGTCGCGTTCGGGCTGCTCCAGCGCGATGAACCGGTGCAGGCTGCCGAGGTGCACCGGTTCGAGGGCGAAGTCCAGGGGGAGCGGCAGGGTGGCGTTGAGCGTGCCGAAGTCGACCGCCGGGACGTGGAACGGCTCGCCCATGGCCATGATGATGTTGTTCACCATCAGGAAGTGGATCATTTCCTCGCGGGCGATGTTCAGCAGCGCGCCGCGCACCCCGGCCGCCGTCGTCTCGCCGCCGTCGCCGCACGCCAGCCAGCGCTGCTCCGGCGTCCACAGCCCGCGCCGCACGTACTCCCCGGCGGCCCCGAACGCCGGCACCGAGTACGCCGCGAACAGGTACTGCAGCGTCGCGGCCAGCTCCACCGTCGCCGCCACCTTCAGCGCCGACCACAGCTGGCCGCGCCGCTCGATGCGCCCGGGGCCCCGGCGCGGGGCCCCGACCAGCTCGGGCACGTCCGCGACCGCCTGCTGGGCGCGCAGGAACCGCAGCAGCAGCGCCGACTTCGGCAGCGTCAGGTCGCGCGTCGGCGGCATGTAGTAGGTCTTCGTGCTGTTGCGTGGGTCGCCCATCTGCCAGATCAGCCGCGGGTACGTGCGGACCTTGCACTCGTCGGCGAGGCTGAACACCTCGTCGCGCATGAACGAGTACAGGTGCTCGTACGGCGCGAAGATCTCCCGGTAGACCAGGTCGAACGGCACCTCGGTCACGTCCGCGAGGTGCCAGTCGTCGGGCAGCACCCGCACGTGCGCGGTGCCCGCGCCGGCCCAGAAGCCGAGCCGGTCGTCGTTGTCGTAGGCGGCGGCCGCCGAGCCGGGCGCGTGCGGCGCGCAGGGCAGGTCGTCGGCGCGCGCCGCCAGGTGCAGCCGGGCGCCGCCGGGCGCCGCGCCGCGCACCGTGAACCACCCCTCGCCCCGCTCGTCCGTGCTGATGACGCAGGACGCGCCGAACCCGCCGGGGTCCGCCAGCCGCCCGGGACGCACCGCCACCAGGTCCACCTCGCCGCACCGCCCCGACGCCAGGGCCGCGTCGAGCGGGCGCGAGCGCGGGTTGGCGTACTGTCGAATGTGGATGGTGTCGACGGCCGCCGGGCGGCCCCGCACCAGCGCGCGGACGGCGACCTCCACCGCGTGGTCTTCGCCGCGCGCGACGTCCGGGTGTTCCAGGATCAGGCCCGCGTCGTCCGCCTGGACGTTGACCTCCTCCTCGACCAGCAGCGGCGCGCCGTCGCGCCCGCACAGGCACAGCGCCTCGTCCGCGACCGCCGCGCCCGGCACCAGCGCCGGCACCGTCACGATCCCGCTGGTCAGATCAAAATCCTTCCCCTGGTACGCGCCGCGCGGCAGCCGGGCCACCAGACGCCCGCCCGCGGTGCGCAGTTCCAGGTCCCCGAGGTCGGCCCGCTGCTCCGCGCCGGGCGTCCAGCCGGGCCGGTCGCCGTCGTCGCGCAGCGTCACCGGCACGGCGGTGACCAGGTTGAAGACCGCGGCGTCGGCGCCGACGGACACGCTCATGATGTGCGGCCCGGCGGCCCGCTGCCCGGCCGCGACGCCGCGCGGCGTGAGCAGCCGCCCCGCAGGGTACGTACGCCACTCGTCGCGCCGCCACGGGGCGAGCGTGCCGCGCAGGTCGTGCCGGTCGGGCGTGTCCGGCTCGGTGGGCGGGGCCATGTTGGACAGCGCGAACTGGACGACCACGCCGTCCGCGTCGCCACCTTCGACGAGCGCGCGCAGCCGCCGGGTCGCGGGCGAGGCGTCCGCCCCGGAAAGCCAGGTCAGGCCCTCGTCGGCGGCGATCGCGAACTGGTACACGACCGCCCGGCCCAGCTCGGCGGCCAGCCAGTGCCCGCCCACGTCGCGGCGGTGCCCGCGGCTGTGCCAGCGCGGCGGGTGCAGGCCGGCGACGTCGCCCAGCATCAGGTACCCGGTGTCCTGGGAGCGGCCCTGCCGGCCGAAGCCGAAGCGCCCCACCATGAGCGCGGTGCTCCAGGTCGACGACGGGTCCACGTCGAGGACCCGCGCGCGGTTGAACGTCGTCGCCAGGTACTCGTTGTAGTGGCCCCACATGTCGACCGCGCGGCCCACCACCGGGTCGGTCAGGTCGACGCCGTCGTCGAGTTCGGCGGCGACGACCGTGGCGTCGATCCAGAAGTGGCCGTTGCCGCCGAAGTTCCACCCCTGCGACGCGCTGAACACGCCCTCGGGGTCCGGGCGCCCGTCCACGCCGAAGCGCGGGCCGCGGCGGCGCAGGTAGTCGTGGTACTCGCCGGGCGGCACGTCGGCCCCGACCGGCCCGTCGTCGGTGAGCGCCCGGTTGCTGGCCAGGTCGAACAGCCCGTTGCGCGGCCCGGTGGGCAGCCGCGTGACAGCCGTACCCCGAAAGTGCAGCCGTGGCAGGTCAAACACGCTCATTCCGCCACCTCGCGGCGCTCGCTCATGCGTCGGTCGCGCTGGAGAACGCGGGGCGGGGAGCGCCGCGCTGGCCGCTGTTCCAGAGCACGATCTGACCCACCGCCTCGATGGCGGACTGGATGGCGCCGTCGATCCAGGCGGGCGCCGTGGAGCAGTGCTCGCCGGCGAAGAACAGCGGGCCGACCGGCCGGGCGACCGCCTGACGCTCCTCCTCCTGCTCGGCGAGCGTTTTGCCCCAGCGCACCGAGCAGCCGGAGCCGCTCCACTTGTTGCGCCCCCACGCCAGGCTCACCGCGCCCAGCACCATGCCGGGGCTGCCCAACTGCGGATGCATCCGGCTCAGCTCGGACAGCACGGCGGCGTGGCGCTGGTGGGCCGGCATCTGGCCCCACTGTTCGGCCTCGTCGCCGATCGTGTAGCTGGCCAGCAGCACCGCGCCGAGCGCCCGGTCGCCGTCGATGGCCGGGTAGTACGTCTGGCGGACACTGCCGCCGCTGAACGACGCCCCGCCGCTGATGCCCTCCCGTTCCCAGAACGCCTCCCGGCAGTGGAACGCGATCTTCGTGGCCGGCACGTACTTCACGCCGTGAATCACGTCGAGCTTGTCGGTGGCGAAGCCGGACAGCCGCATCCGCCGCAGGACCGGCAGCGGGGCGGTGCACACGACGATGTCGCAGCGGCGGGTGACCATCCGGCCGCGGTCGCGGATCGTGAGCACCACGCCGTCGTGCTGCACGGCCATGCCCACGACCTCGCGGCCGTGCTGGATCGGTCGGTGCAGCCGGCGTGCGAGCCGGTCCGTGAGGCGGGCCATGCCGCCCCGGATGCGGAACAGCTCGGCGCTGGTCTCGGTGAGGATGTCGTCGAGGAACGTGTTGAGGTCGCCGCCGCAGGCGCCCCGCAGCTCCGGGTGCTGGGCGAAGATGCCGTGCAGGTCGATGCCGGCCTCCCGGTGCCCCGTCAGGTAGGCCCGCAGGTCGATCTCCTCGACCCGGTCGAGCAGCCGCGAGTGCAGGTCGTGACGGAGCCCTTCGCGCTGGCTGGGCGGCGCGATCGCGTCGACGATGAGGCTCAGCTGGGCGGCGAACAGCAGCGTCGCGTCGCGGTAGCTGCGGGGCCGCAGCGCCTCGCGCAGGTCGGTCATCAACGCGCGCGGCGCCTCGCCCAGCCGCAGGTAGCCGCTGGTCGTGCCGTGCAGCGCGTTGTCGTCGGCGAGCAGGCTCTTGAACGGGCGCAGTTCGTCGGCCAGGCCGAGCCGGGAGATGTAGGCCATGGTGTGCATGTGCCGGGCCGGGAACCGCATGGCGCCCAGCTCGGCCACGGGCGAGTCGGCGTGCGGGCCGGAGAACCGGTACGTGTAGATCCGGCCGCCGACGCGCTGGCTGCCCTCCAGGACGATCACCTCGTAGCCGAGCTGTTCCAGCTCGTACGCGGCGACGAGGCCGGCGATGCCGGCACCGATGACCGCGACCGTGCCCTTCGGCGCCGACGGGTCGTGCGGGTCGCCGTGCGTCGGCGCGGTTCGGTTGTGGACCGTGAACCGGTACCGGCCGCGCCACGTCTCGTTGACGGCGGCGGACCGGGGAGGACCGATGGTACGCATGGAGTTTTCCTCGAGTTGCTGGTCAGCGGGGCTGGGGTGAGCCGCGCAGGAAGGTGGCGATGTAGTCGCGCAGCAGGTCGGTCCGGTCCAGCCGCGCGACCAGGCCGACGTGGCCGTCCGGCCGCACGACGGCGAAGTCCTCGGGGTGGGCCAGCAGGCGACCGTCGCGGTCGGTGGGGGAGACGGGCAGGACGCGCATGGGCACGCTCGCGGCCGCGCACGCGTCGCGGAGCTCCGCGAGCTTGGCGTCGTCGGCGCTGCTCGCGCGCAGCAGCACCGACCACCGGTCGTAGCCGAGCAGTTCGTGTGCCCGCACGGGCTGCCCGACGCCGGCGCCGCCCGGCAGCGCCGGGGTGAGCGCGGACGCGTCGACCGTGACCCGGACGTCGGGCAGGCGGTCGCCGGCGCGCAGGCCGCCGTGCCGGGACCGCTGCCAGGACAGCCGGCTGTGCCGGTGGTGGCGACCGAGGTCGCTCATCATCTGCTCGGACCTGAGCTGGAAGCGTTCGGAGGGCAGGCCCAGCCGCAGCACCGCGGCCCGGGCCCGGTGTGCCAGCGCGGGCAGCAGCATCTCCATGACGTTGCGCTTCATGTCGCGGATCACGTCGTGCGCCAGCCGGCGCTGCTCGACGTCGTAGGTGTCCAGCAGCGCGTCGGCCGCCTCCCCACGGTGTACGGCGATGAGCTTCCAGGCGAGGTTGTGCGCGCCGAGGATGCCGATGTTCATGCCGTGCCCACCGATCGGCGCCCACGAGTGGGCCGCGTCGCCGGCGAGCAGCACCCGGCCGTCGCGCAGGCGCGCGGCCACCCGGTCGGCGAACCGCGCCCGGGTGAGCCAGACCGGCTCGGTCAGCGTCAGCTGCAGGTCGGGGATGCCCGCCGCGTCGGCGACCAGGCCGCGGAACTCGTCCAAGGTGGGCTGCTGGGTCTGCGACGGGTCGGGATCGTCGCGCACGCAGAAGATCCGGTAGCCGCCGCTCGGCGTCGGAAAGGCGATGACCGACCGGTAGGGCGCGAGGAAGAAGTACCCGTGCCCGGGGGCGTCGGACAGCGGCCACGTGGGCACCACGTTGCCCTGCACCACCTGCATGTTGCGGCGCGGCCGCCCCTCGTACGCGATGCCCAGGCGCTCGCGCACGGTGCTGCGCGGGCCGTCGCAGCCGACCACCCAGGCCGCGGTGACCGTCTCGGTCGTGCCGTCGGGCAGCCGCAGCGACACCGTCACCCGGTCGGGGTCGGGGTGGATGTCGGTGACGGCGGTGCGCCACTCGACGGCGGCGCCGAGCGCGTTCAGGTGCTCGCCGAGCAGCCGTTCGATCTCGTTCTGCTCGATGGTCATCGCGCGCGGGTACGCCGTCGACAGCCGGCCCACCGTGCTGGTGCCGAGCAGCCGCCCGGACGAGTAGAACTTCGCGGTCCGCATCTCGTACGCGTTGGCGCGGATGACCTCGCCGACGCCGAGGGCGGCCAGCGCCTCGCCCGCGCGGGAGAACAGCACGTCCGCCCGGGGCTCGCGGTTGGTGCCCGGCGCCCGGTCCACGATGCGTACCCGCACGTCCCCGCGCCGCAGCGCGATGGCCGTCGTCAGGCCGACCGGACCCGCCCCCACAACGAGGACGTCAACATCTGGCGCCATGGCCCACTCTCCGCACTGGTTTCCCGGACCATTACGCCGCGACAGCCTCGACCATGGTCAGCGGCGGCGCCTCGAAGACGCGTTCCAGGCGCAGCCCTGCCTCGGCGAGCAGCCCGACGAACTCCTCGCGGGTGCGCTCGCGGCCGCCGTACACCAGGAGCATGGACAGGTCGATCAGCTTGCTGGGGTGCGCCGTGTCGCCGGTCGGGACCAGCCAGTCGATGAGCAGGACCCGGCCGTCGGCGGTCATGGCCTGCCGGCAGTGGCGCAGGACCGTCACGGCGTCGTGGTCGGGCCAGTTGTGGATGACGCCCTTGAACAGGTACGCGTCGGCGCCGGGGGGCACATCGCGCAGCATGTCGCCGCCCACGAACGAGCACCGCTCGCCGAGCCCGGCGCCGGCGAGCTGCTTGCGCGCCGCGTCGGCCACGTACGGCAGGTCGTAGACGATGCCGCTGGCGTCGGGCCACTCGCTGAGCACGCCGGCGAGGAACGTGCCGTCGCCGCCGCCGACGTCGACGATCAGGCGCGCCGACGAGAAGTCGTACGCCTCGGCGAGGACCGTCGCGAGCAGGCGGCTGTGCTGGGCCATCGCCGTGTTGAACAGCGAGCCCTCCTCCGGGTGCTGTTCGAGGTAGGTGAAGATGGGGGCACCGTAGACGGTGGGGAAGGTGGGCTCGCCCGTCCGGACGCTGTGCATGGCGGCGGCGTAGACCTCGTTGAACATCGCCTGGAAGAGCACCCAGGCGCGCAGCGACCGCGGATGGTCGGCGCGCAGCTGATCGCCCATGGGGGTCAGGCCGAAGACGCCGGGCGTCGTCTCGGTGAACACGCCCTCCGCGGCGAGGGACCGCAGCAGCCGGTAGACGGCACCGGGGTGGGTGCCGGTCGTGGCGGCGAGCTCTTCGGCGGCGCGCGGACCGTCCGCGAGCAGGTCGGCGAAGCCGAGTTCGGCGGCGAGCTGCACCGCGCGGGCGGGCGTGAGCCCTTCGGCGAGGCGGAGTAGCTGGAGGCTGTCGCGGCTGGCGTGCCCGCGATCGTGCTGACCCATGGAGTCACCCTTGTCGCATGTAGCTGGCCGCGAGGCAAGGGGAGCGGCTATAGCACCATATCTTAGTTTTCTTGCCAAAACGTGCATAAGAGACAGTGTCTTTCGCGCCCCGCTGGTCTTCCGGGTCTGGCCCGAGCACTCTATTCGCGGTAAATAAAGCGAAATCCCGCTGTCTGTCCCCTCGGAATCCCGTTTGCGCAGACCAGAGAGCGCTCTCCGCCACCCCTCGTCAGGGAGCGACCGTCCCTCCTGACCCATCTTCCTAGGATGCTCTAGGCGGTGTGACGCGATCTTGGGACGAAAGCGTCGCCAGGGCGGCACTTTCGTCCCAAGATCGCAACAGGACGTGGCGTTGCTGCCGTGCCGGACTCGTGCGTGAGGTGTCCGCGCGGATCCATTGACGGCGTCGCATGGGTTCACTACGCTCTCGCCGCGAGAAACTATCGGGATCGATGTCTGGAAAGTTTCCAGGCGTTCGGGACGAAAGTGATTGAGCTGGCCGCGCCACATTGTCCGGACCGACTTCCTATGTAGAGGAGGCGTCATGCGCAGGTCACCGCGTGTGCGCATCACCCGGTCAGCCGCGATCGCCGCGGCCATGCTGGTCGTCGCCGGTGGCGTGACCGCCACCGTCGTCGCACCGGCGGCGGCCGCCACGACCGTCGCGGTCTCGGTCAACGCCGGCCGGACCCTGGCCACCCTGCCGGCCGTCGGCGTCGGCGTGAACGTCGCCGTGTGGGACGCCCGCATGAACGACGCGGCCACCACCACGCTGCTCAGCGACGCGGGCTTCAAGGCCGTGCGCTACCCCGGCGGAGGGTACGCCGACGGCTACCACTGGCAGACGCACACCGTCGACGGCGGGTACGTCGCGCCGAACACCGGGTTCGACCCGTTCGTGGCCATGGTGAAGGCCGCCGGCGCCCAGCCGATCATCACCGCCAACTACGGCTCCGGCACCCCACAGGAGGCCGCCGACTGGGTGCGCTACGCCAACATCACCAAGGGCTACGGCATCAAATACTGGGAGATCGGCAACGAGGTCTACGGCAACGGCCTCTACGGCGCGACGTGGGAGAACGACACCCACGAGAGCAAGACGGCCACCACGTACGCGACGAACCTGGTGCAGTTCGCGCAGGCCATGAAGGCCGTGGACCCGACCATCAAGATCGGTGCCGTGCTGACCACGCCGAACAACTGGCCCGACGGCATCGTCGGCCCCGGCGACACGATGGACTGGAACCGCACCGTGCTGTCCATCGCGGGTATGAAGATCGACTTCGTGGTCGTGCACCACTACCCGAACAGCGCGAACGAGGCCGAGATGCTGACCAAGCCGCAGGCCGAGATCCCCACCATGACGGCCACCCTGCGGTCGCTCATCAACCAGTACGCCGGCGCCAACGCGGCAGGCGTCGGCATCGCCGTCACCGAGGACAGCTCGCACTACGCCAAGAACACGTCGCCGTCCGGGCTGTACGCGCCGGACATGTACCTGACGTGGATCGAGAACGGTGCGTTCAACATCGACTGGTGGAACCTGCGCAACGGCTCGGACTGCAGCAAGGTCACCACGATCCAGGGCGGCACGGACTACGACGACGGCGGCCTGGTGTCCAGCGGCGCGTCCTGCCAGCCGCCGGCCAACACGCCGTTCCCGCCGTACTACGGCATCCAGATGATGACCAAGCTGGGCAGCGCGGGCGACGCGCTGGTGAGCACCACCTCGGCGAACCCGCTGCTGTCCGTCCACGCGGTCCGGCGGACCAACGGTGACGTGTCGGTCATGCTCATCAACAAGGACCCCGCCAACGACACCACGGTCAACCTGTCCTACAGCGGGTTCACCCCGTCGTCGGCGGCGCCGACCGTGTACTCCTACCTGAAGAACGCCACGTCCATCGGGTCGGCCACGGCGGGGAGTGCCACGACGCAGACCGTTCCGGCGTACTCGGTGGTGGTTGTCCAACTGAAGCCCGGCAGCGGGCCGACCACCTCGGCCACGACGAGCCGGCCGACCACCCGGCCGACCACCCGGCCGGCCGCGACCGCGCCCGTCACGACGTCCGCGCCGGTCGGCGCCTGCCGGGTCAGTTACTCGAAGAGCGAGTGGCAGGGCGGCGTGGTCGGCAACGTCACCATCACCAACACCGGCGCCACGGCGGTCAACGGTTGGCGGCTGACCTTCAGCTTCCCCGGCGACACCCGCGTCGGCGGCGCCTGGAACGCGGCGGTCACCCAGACCGGCGCGGCCGTGACCGCCACCAACCTGTCCTACAACGGCACGATCCCGGCCGGTGGTTCGCGGTCGTTCGGCTTCCAGGGCACCTGGACCAGCAGCAACCCGAACCCGACGAGCTTCGCGCTCAACGGCGCCACCTGCGTCACCGGCTGACCCCCGAACCCGCCGGCGGTGCCCTCATCGGTCCGGGGCACCGCCGGCGCCCTCCCCCCAACTCCTCCCATAGGTGGTCGACCATGACATCCGACTCCCGGACGCCCGGCCTGTCGCGCCGGGGCGTCCTCGCCGGCGCCGCCGCCATCGCGGGCGCGGCGGCCCTGACCGGTTGCGGATCCGGCCCGAAGAAGGCCGGTCCCGGCACGACCGGGGCGGACGCGCTGCGCCAGGCGCTGCCCAGGTACATCCCGAGCAGCTCCGTGGCGCCCGACATCCCCGGCGTCGCCGGCGCGAACGGGGCCGCGTCCGACCCGGCTTTCCTCAGCTACCCGGCCAACCCGGCGCGCACCGTCGCGAGCCCGCCCGGCGCCGGCGGCACGTACGTGACGCGCACGCCGCTGTGGGGAGCGATCCCGCCGTCGGACGGCAACTCGTACTACGAGGCGGTGAACGCCGCGCTCGGCGCGACCCTGAGGATGCAGCCCGCCGACGGCAACAGCTACGTCGACAACCTGCCGGCGCTGTTCGCGGCGGGCAAGCTGCCGGACTGGACCCAGATCCCGTCGTGGGGCAACCAGAAGCTGAACATGGGCACGGCGGTCGAGAGGTTCGTCGACCTCACGCCGTACCTGGCGGGGGACAAGGTCGCGGCGTACCCGAACCTGGCGAACCTCCCGTCGGCCGCGTGGCAGGCGGGGGTGTGGAACGGCAAGCTCTACGGGATCCCGTCGTTCTCGTCGCCGAACAGCTTCCCGGGGTACTTCTTCCACCGGAAGGACATCGTCGACGCGGCCGGGCTGTCGGCCGACGTGAAGAACGCGGAGGAGCTGTTCACGCTCGGGAAGGCGCTCACGGACGCGAAGGCGGGGCGGTGGGCGTTCGACGACCTGTGGCCGTACCTGCTGTTCCCGTTCCGGGTGGTCAGCACGTGGAACGCGGACCCCAGCGGGAAGCTCATCCACCAGTACGAGACGCCGGGCATCGTCGAGGCGCTCAACTTCGCCGCCCGGCTGGCGAAGGCGGGTTACGTGCACCCGGACGCGCTCGCCGGCAACACGGGCGCCGGCCAGCAGCGGTTCTGGTCGGGCAAGGTGGTCATCAGCGGCGGCGGCACGGGCGCGATGGACGGCGACGACGCCAAGGGCGGCCGGGCGGCCGATCCCAACTACGTCCGTGGCGCGGTCAAGGTGTTCGACGCGGCCGGCGGCACCCCGCTGATCCAGCTGGGGTCGGGCGCGGGCTGGTTCAGCTATCTCAACAAGAATCTGTCCGAGGCGCAGGTCAGGGAGTGCCTGGCGATCGCGAACTTCCTCGCCGCGCCGTACGGGTCGGCGGAGTACCTACTGGTCAACTTCGGTGCGGCCGGCGTGGACTACACGATGAAGGACGGCAACGCGATCCTGACCGAGCGTGGCCAGCGCGACGTGGCCACCAGTTACCAGTTCCTGGCGACGGGCCCGCAGGTGAGCCTGGTCAAGAACGGCTTCACCGAGGTGGTGCGCGACTACGCCGCATGGCAGGCTGACGCGGTGAAGTACGCGACCCGACCCCTGTTCTTCGCGATGAACATCTCCGAACCGTCCCAGTTCGGCGGCATCGGCCAGCAGGTCGAGGACACGATCCTGGACGTGCGGACCGGTCGCAAGCCCGTCGACGCGTTCACGGCCGCGGTGGCGAACTGGCGTAGGCAGGGCGGCGACGAGCTGCGGAGGTTCTACGAGGGCATCCGCGACAAGCACGGCACGGGCCAATGAGCCGTACGGACGTGGCCCGCCTGCGGGTCGTCACGGGGGAACCGGCCACCTGGGCCGACGGCGGGTTCGCCAACCCGGTGATCGCGGGCATGTTCCCGGATCCCAGCGTGTGCAGGGTCGGCGGGGACTACTACCTGGCCTGCTCCAGCTTCGAGTACTTCCCGGGCGTGCCGATCTTCCACAGTCGCGACCTGGTGCACTGGGAGCAGATCGGCAACGTCCTGGACCGCCCCAGCCAGCTGTCGATGCCGGCGTCGATGCCGTCGTCGGGCGGCGTGTACGCGCCGACGCTGCGCCACCACGACGGCCGGTTCTGGCTGATCACCACGAACGTCGGCGCGGGCAACCTGCTGGTGACCGCCGACGACCCGGCCGGCCCGTGGTCGGAGCCGCTGCCGCTGCCGGGCGTGCCCGGCATCGACCCCGACATCGCCTGGGACGACGAGGGCCGGTGCTGGTGCACGATGGCCGGGATCGCGCAGGTGCGCATCGACCCGGCGACGGGGGAGACGCTCGGCCCGATGCGCAGACTGTGGTCGGGACAGCCGGGCGCGCAGGCGCCGGAGGCCCCGCACCTCTACCACCTCGGGGAGTACTGGTACCTCCTCATCGCCGAGGGCGGCACCGAGCGCGGGCACGCGGTGTCGATCGCCCGGGGCCCGGCGCCGGACGGGCCGTTCGAGCCGTGCCCGGCGAACCCGATCCTGAGCCACCGGGGCACGAACCGGCCGATCCAGAACACCGGCCACGCGGATCTGGTCGAAGGGCCGGACGGGTCGTGGTGGCTGGTGTTCCTGGGCGTGCGGCCGGGGGGCGGCACGCCCGGCTGGCACGTGCTGGGGCGCGAGACGTTCCTGGCGCCGGTGACCTGGGTCGACGGCTGGCCGGTGGTCGGGGCGGCGGACCTGACGATGGCGGCCCCGCCGTGGCCACCCCGTCCGTTCCCTCCGTCGCCGGTCCGCGACGACTTCGACGACGACCTGCACCCGCGCTGGGTGTCGGTGCGCGCCCGCCCGCCGTGGTCGTGGTCGCTGACCGACCGACCCGGGTGGCTCACCCTGCACGCGGCCGGCACCTCGATGGACAGCCCGGACGTCACGTTCGTCGGCCGCCGCCAGCAGGACCGGTCGTGCACTGTCCGCGCCCTGGTCGACGCCACGCTGGGGCGCGGCGGGCTCGCGGTGCGCCTCGACGAGCAGCACCACTACGAGATCGAGGTCGGCCATGACGAGGTGCGGGTGCTCGCGCGGGTCGGCTCGCTGCGGCCCACGGTGGCCACGGCCCCAGCCCCGGCCCCGGCGGGGCCGGTGCGCCTGCGCGTCGACGTGGTCGTGCCGCCGGCCGCCGACTGGCATCCCCGGATGGAGCCGGACACGCTGCGCCTGGGCGTCGAGTCGGCCGACGGGGCGTTCGTGGTGCTGGCCGAGCTGGACGGTCGCTACCTGTCCACGGAGGTGGCCGGCGGCTTCACCGGCCGGGTCATCGGGATGTACGCGGCGGCGGGCACGGTGCGCTTCGACTGGTTCGACTACGAGCCCGGCTGAGGAGGGGAGGTCCGGCGTGACGCAGGCAGAACCGGGCGGGCCGGTGACGATCGCCTACATCGCCGAGTCCGCGGGCGTGTCCGTGCCGACCGTGTCCAAGGTGCTCAACGGCCGGTCGGGCGTCGCCGCGGACACCCGCGCCCGGGTTGAGGCGCTGGTCAGCCAGTACGGCTACCGGCGCCCGACCCCGCCCACCAGCAACCTGATGGAGCTGGTCGTCGAGGATCTCACCCACCAGTGGGGCGTCGAGATCATCCGGGGCGTGGAGCAGGTGGCCCGCGCCCACCGCCTCGGCGTGGTCCTGACCGAGTTCGGCCCGCAGCGCAACGCCATCCGGTACTGGCTCGACAACGCGATCACCCGCCGCCCGGCGTGCGTGGTGACGGCGGCCCACATGTCGCCCGAGGAGCGGGAGAAGCTGCGGGAGAAGGGCATCCCGTTCGTGGTGTTCGACCCGCCGGGCGAGCTGCCCGACGACGTCCCGTTCGTCGGCGCCACGAACTGGAGCGGCGGCCGGTCGGCCACCCGGCACCTGCTCGGGCTGGGCCACCGCCGCATCGCGATGATCGCCGCGCCGGAGGGCCTGTTGTGCGGGCGCGCGCGGTGGGACGGGTACCGCTCCGCGTTGGAGGACGCCGGCGTGCCGGTGGACCCGTCGCTGGTGGTGCGGGCCGACCTCACCCGCGAGGACGGCCGCGCGGCCGCCGCCGGCCTGCTCGCGCGTCCCGACCGGCCCACCGCGATCTTCACGTGCAACGACCTGCAGGCGCTGGGCGTCTACCAGGCCGCGCGCGCGGCGGGGCTGCGCATCCCGACGGACCTGAGCGTGGTCGGCTTCGACGACGTGCCGGTCGCCGACCTGGTCGACCCCGGGCTGACCACGGTGCGCCAGCCGCTCACGGAGATGGCGGTCGCCGCGACCGAGCTGGCGCTCGCCCTCGGGCGGGGCGAGCGGACCCCGCAGATCGGCCTGGAACTGGCGACCACTCTCACCGTCCGGGGCAGCACGGCCCCGCCGCGCGGCTAGAGCTCGCAGTTGGTGACGGTGTCGAGGGCGTCCTCGTGGCAGAAGTCGGCGTAGCCGAGACCGCCGTCGAGCAGGTCGGCGCCGGCCCCGCCGGTCAGGTCGTCGTCGCCGCTGCCGCCGTAGAGGCGGTCCGCGCCCGCGCCGCCGTCGAGCTTGTCGTTGCCCCAGTTGCCGTAGAGCCGGTCGTCGCCGCCGTTGCCGTACAGGCGCGCGGCGGCCGTGCCGGTCGACAGCACGTCCGCGTACGGCGACGCGTTGACGCCGCCGATCGTGGCGCACACGTTGTCGCCCTCGCCCGTCTCGCCGTCGTTGGCCGTGCCGTCGAGCGACACGTTCACCGCGGCCGTGCGCGAGGTGTACTGCGCCAGCGCGCCCCGCCCGCCGCACATCGTGTCGGCGCCGTCCTGACCGTCCAGGGACAGCAGCACCACGTTCGAGGTCGACGGGGCGGTCAGGGTGTCGTTGCCGGGGCCGCCGTCGGCCTGCCCGAACTTCGACGACAGGGCGCCGAAGTTGACCGTGTCGCTGCCCGCCCCCGCGTACACGTTCGTGAACGCGTACGACAGCGAGCTGACGATCTCCAGGGTGTCGTTCTTGCTGCCGAGGTGGATGTCGAGCTGGAACGACGAGTTGGCGGTGACCGTGCAGACGGCCTCGTGGCTCGTCGCGCCCTGCACGCAGCCCTGCCCGACGATGATGCCGCTGATGTCGGTGAACGCCACCTTGTTGGTGGCGGGCGCCGACACGACCACCTGGTTGACCCGGCTCAGCCCGGCCTCGTAGATGACGTTGCCGCCCGAGGTCCACACGTGGTTGGGCGTGGGGTCCGGCTCGGCCCACGCGGGCGTCGCCGTCACGACCACCCCAACGACAACACCGGTGAGTACGGACAACAGACGGCGCATCGAGCACCTCCACGTCGGACACGTGAGCGCACCGCACGGTAGCGGGCCCCGTCAACGGGGCCGGGGCGATGGCGCGCGTCACGTGCCGTGACCTGCGCCTCAGTGCCGGCGTGTGGCTTCGGCGGGCGTGGGCGCAATCGTTAACGTTCCTGTCTATGACGGCCCCCGGTACGGTGCCGGCGGGCGCGTCGCCGGGACAGCTCGTCCGCCAGCTCGCCCCCCTCGGCTACGTCGCCACCCTCGTCGGCCTGGCCACCTCGTTCGTGTCGCCGTTCCTGCCCCTGTTCCTCAGCCGCGAGCTGCACGCGGGGCCCGCCCGGGTGGCGCTGTTCCTGTTCCTGATGCCGCTGGCGGCCGTCGGTGTGGCGACGGTCGTCGGGCGGCTGTCGGACCGGCCCGGGGCGCGGCCGAGGCTGCTCGTCCTCGGCGCGGCCACCGGCATCGTCGGGTACGCCCTGTTCGCGATCTTCCGCAACTACTGGGCGGCGCTGGCCGTGGCGCTGAGCCTCGTGGCCATCGCCGGGTCACTGCTGCCCCAGGTGTTCGCGTTCAGCCGGGGCCTGCTCGACCGGGTCAACCCGGCCCGGGCGGCCGCCGGGATCAACGCGCTGCGTGCCGTGTTCTCGCTGTCCTGGGTGGCGGGTCCGCCCCTGGCCGCGTACCTCATCGGGGTTGTCGACTTCCGGGGCCTGTTCCTGGTCGCGGCGCTGATGCACGTGGCGATCCTGCCGGTGTTCCTGCGGTTCGGCGCGAAGGCCGGCGCCCGACGGCAGGCCGCCCCGGCGGCGGTCGTCGACCTCGCCCCGCCGCCGCGTTCCCGGCTGCTGCGGATCAGCGCCGCGTTCATCCTCATGCAGACCGCCGGCAGCCTCGGCGTGACGTCGATGTCGCTGTTCGTCAGCGAGGACCTGCACCGGCAGGTCAGCGACGCCGGCCTCGTGCTGGGCCTGTGCGCCGCCATCGAGATCCCGCTCATGCTGCTGTTCGGCGCCCTCGCGGCCCGCTGGTCGCTGCGCCGGCTGGTACTGCTAGGCGCGGCGACCGGCGTCGGGTACTTCGCCGCCATGGCCGCCGCGTCGGGCCTGTGGCAGGTGGCCGCCGCGCAGGTGCTCAACGCGTGCTTCATCGCCGCCGTCGGCGGCCTGGGCATCTCGTACTTCCAGGACCTGATGCCCGGGCTGCCGGGGCGGGCGACCACCATGTTCACCAACGCGCAGCGGCTGTCCGCAATGCTCGCCGGGCTCGTGTTCGGCGTCGTCCAGATCGCGGGATACCGGTCGGCGTACCTCATCGGTGTCGGCCTGTGCGCGAGCGGCCTGCTCCTGCTGGCGGCCGAACGCGCCCGGCGTGCCGCGTGACCGTCCGCTGTGGGCGCCCGGGTTGCGCATCGCCGCCACAGATGGATCAATAAGGCGTGATCGAATACCGGGCGTCGTTCGACGCGGACGTGACCTTCCTCAATGGTGGCGGGCTCCAGGTCCAGGGCTTCCGGCTCGACGTGCCCGGCCCCGGGACCTCTGTCGAGGAACTGTCCGCGCTGTTCGTGGCGCACCTCGGCCTGCTCATGGTCGACCAGGTCCGGTTGTCCAACGTCGAGGTGTTCGCCGAGGCGCACAAGGGCAGCCGGGGCGGCCCGGCCGCGGTCGGCGCGGTGCCCTCAGGGGGTCGCCTGGTCGACCTCAGCCACCCGATCGAGGCCGGCATGACGACCTACCCGGGCCTGCCCGGGCCGGAGATCTTCCCGCACCTGACGCGCGAAGAGTCGCGTACCCGCTACGCGGAGGGCACCGAGTTCACCATCGACCGCATCTCGATGCTGAGCAACACGGGCACCTACGTGGACAGCCCGTTCCACCGTTATGAGGGCGGCGTCGACCTGGCCGGCCTGCCCCTGGAGTCGCTCGCCGACCTGCCCGTCGTCGTGGTCCGGCTCGACGGCGCCACCGGACGCGCCATCACCGCCTGGACGCTGGCGGCCTACGACGTCGCGGGCAGGGCGGTGCTGCTGCACACCGGCTGGGACCGCCACTGGCGCACCGACGCGTACGGGGTGGACGCCCCGTACCTCACCGGGGACGGCGCGCGGCACCTCGTCGACAAGGGCGCGAAGCTGGTCGGCATCGACAGCGTCAACATCGACTGCACCGACGGCGGCGACCGCCCGGCACACTCGATCCTGCTCGCCGCCGGCGTCCCGGTCCTGGAGCACCTGACCAACCTCGGGGACCTGCCGGTGCACGGTGCCCGCCTGCACGCCGCCCCCGCCCCGGTCCGCGACTTCGGCACCTTCCCGGTCCGCGCGTACGCCGTCGTCCCCGACGCCTAGCAGGGCACTGCCGTGACCACCGTAGATCCCGACGTCAGCGTCGTTTCCGCCGTGGCGTGGTCGGCCGACGCGGGGACATCGGTGTTGACCACCTTCCCGATCGCCCTGGCGACGGCGGGTCACGACTTCGGCGTCGTGTGCCGCGACCTCGCCGCCCGCGCGCACCGCCGCTGAAGCTATCGTCGGCGGTTGACGTGGAGGAACGGGGTTCGCGCATGGGCAACGACAGCGCCGTGGTGGTCGGGGCGGGCATCGGCGGGTTGTGTGCCGCGATCGGTCTGCGGCGCCGGGGGTGGTCCGTGCTCGTGCTGGAACGGACGCCCACCTTCGGCGAGGTGGGGGCCGGCCTGACGCTGATGGCCAACGGACTGCGCGGGCTCGACGCCCTGGGCGTCGGAGCCGACGTGCGCGCGGCAGGTCAGGTCGACGCGCCGGGCGGCGTGCGTACCTCGACCGGTCGGTGGATCTCGCGCGTCGACGGGGCGGCGATGACCCGGCTGCTGGGTACGGCCGCCGTGGGCATCCACCGCGCGACGCTGCACCGGATTCTGCGCGCGGCGCTGCCGGCCGAGGCCGTCCTCACCGGCGCCGAGGTCGTCGACGTCGCCCCCGGGCCGCCGCCGCGGGTGACCTACCGGCACGACGGGCGCGACATCGCCGTCGAGGCGGGTCTCGTGGTCGCGGCCGACGGCATCAACAGCGTCGTACGGGCCGGCCTGTGGCCGGACCAACCGCCGCCCGTCTACTCCGGGTCGACCGCCTGGCGTGCCGTGGCGCCCCAGCCGGCGGGCGGCGAGGTCGCGACGTCGATCAGTTGGGGCCCCGGCGCGGAGTTCGGCGTCGTACCCCTGGGCGATGGCCGGGTGTACTGGTACGGCGCGGTGAACGCCGACGCCGGTCAGGTTTTCGCCGGCGGCGACGAGATGCGGGCGGTGCGGGACCGCTTCGGCGCGTGGCACCAGCCCATCCCGGCGTTGCTGGACGCGACCGACGCGGGGGCGGTCATCCGCACCGATCTCTACCATCTCGCCACGCCGCTGCCGTCGTACCGGGCGGGCGCCGTCGCGCTGCTCGGCGACGCCGCCCACGCGATGACCCCGAACCTGGGCCAGGGCGCGAACCAGGCCATCGAGGACGCGACCGTCCTCGCCGCGGTCTGCGCCCCGTCGGACGACGTGGTGGCGGCGCTCGCCGCCTACGACGCCCAGCGGCGCCCCAGGTCACAGGAGGTGGCCCGGGCGGCGCTCCAGATCGCACGGTTCGGCCAGCAGCTGAGCAACCCCGTCGCGGTCGGCCTGCGCAACACGATGATGCGGTTGACGCCGCCGCGCGTCGCGCTGCGGTCGATGGCCCGCCACGCCGACTGGAACCCGCCGGCGATCCCGGCCGCCGAGCGTTGATCAGTACACGTCGCGGACGTAGCGCTTGTCGGCGGAGAGCTGCTTGACGTAGGCGGTCGCGGCGTCGGGGTCGAGCTGGCCGTGGGTGGCGACGATGTCGCGCAGCGCCAGGTCGACGTCCTTGGCCATGCGCTGGGCGTCGCCGCAGACGTAGACGTGCGCGCCGTCCTGCAGCCACCGCCAGAACTGGGCGCCGTGCTTGCGCATGTGGTCCTGGACGTACACCTTGTTGCGCTGGTCGCGGGAGAACGCCAGGTCCAGTTGGGTCAGCACGCCCTGCTCGTGCAGGTCGGTCAGCTCGTCGGCGTAGTAGAAGTCGGTGGCCCGGCGCTGCTCGCCGAAGAACAGCCAGTTGGGTCCGCGCGCGCCGCGCACCTGCCGCTCGCGCAGGAACGCCAGGAACGGCGCGACGCCGGTGCCGGGCCCCACCATGATCATGGGGGTGGTGTCGTCGGCGGGCGGCCGGAAGTGGGTGGTGGGCTGGATGAAGACCGGCACGACGCTGTCGGCGGGGGCGTCGGCCAGGTAGGTCGAGCACACCCCCTTGCGCCCGATGCCGTTCTGGTTGTCGAAGCGGACCACCGAGACGGTGACGCTGACCTCGTCCGGCTGCGTCAACGGCGTCGAGGAGATCGAGTACTGCCGGGGTTGCAGCCGCTTGAGCGCGGACACCCACTCCTGGGCGGTGGCCCGCACGGGGTGCTCGGCGATCACGTCGATGGCCTGCCGGCTCCAGGCCCACTTGGCGAGCTCGCCGGTGTTGTCGGGCCGTAGCAGCGTCTTCAGCGCGGTGTCGCCGGCCCGTTCCGCGACGAACCGCAGCAGGTCCGGGCTGATCTTCGCGATCTCCAGGCGCCGGTGCAGCGCCTCGGACAGCGGCATCGGGCCGTGCCCGGCGATGTCGACCTCCGCGTCCGCGCGCAGGCCGGTGACGGCGAGCCACTCGGCGACCAGGTCGGGGCAGTTGGTGGGCCACACCCCGAGCGCGTCGCCCGCCCGGTAGGCCAGCGCGCCGCCGGACGTGTCGAACGTGAACTGGCGGACCTCCTTGGCCGACCCCGAGCCGGTCAGCAGCCGGTTGCCGGACAGCCGGGCGGCCAGCGGCGCCGCCTTCGTCGGCTGCGCCGCCGTCCTGGCCGCGAGGTCCGCGTCGAGCGCCGTGAGGACCCGGTCGAGCCACTGGTGCGCGGCGTGCTGGTAGTCGGGCTCGCAGTCGACGCGCGGCGCGAGCCGCACGGCGCCGAGCTCCTGCAGCCGGTCGTCGAGGCGCCGCCCGTGCCCGCAGAAGTTGTCGTAGCTCGAGTCGCCCAGCGCCAGCACCGCGTAGCGGCGCCCCTCCAGCTGGGGTGGCGTCGCGCCGTTGAGGGTCTGCCAGAACGCGGCGCCGTTGTCGGGCGCGTCGCCGTCGCCGAAGGTGCTGGTGACCAGGATCAGGTCGCCCGGGTGGGCGAGGACGTCGGTGAGCGGGTCGGCCATGCTGCGCACCGACGGCCGCCAGCCCGCGTCGGTCAGCCGCTGCCCGACGGCGGCCGCGAGGTCCTCGGCGTTGCCGGTCTGCGACGCCCACAGCACGTGGACCTGCCGCGCGTCGACGGTCGGCCGCGGCGCCGTGGGTGGTGCCGGCCGCGCCCGGCCGTCACCCTCACTGCCGACAACCCGGGAGTACGCTCCGGCGAGCAGCCCGTTGAACCACACCGCCCGGTCGGGGTCCAGCGGCGCGCCGTCCGGCAGCGTCGGCACCCCGGTCAGCTCGGGCGGGGCGGCGTCGAGCCCGGCGAGGAACCCGGCCACGTAGCGTTGCTCCGCCCCGGTGAGGGTCGGCGGCGCGGCGTCGAGACCCAGCAGCGCGCGGAGGGCGACGGTCGTCTCACTCGACGTGGCCGGAAGCCGCGGCGCGACAGTCGCCTCGGCCGCCGGCCGCGTGGCGACCTTCGTCAGCGCGACCGCGCAGACCTTCAGCTCGGGCTGGAACGACAGCGGGTCGACCGCGTCGTTGGTGACCGCGTTGACGGCCAGGTACTCGCCGAACAGGTCGTTCCAGTGGAACGGCGCGAAGCAGGTGCCGGGTAGGACGCGGTCGGTGACCACGGCCGGCAGGACCGCGCGCCCGCGCCGGGAGGCGACCTCGACGTGGTCGCCGTCGGCGACGCCCAGCGCGCCGGCGTCGGCCGGGTTGAGCTCGACGAACGGGTTCGGGTTGAGCTTGGTGAGCTTGCCGACCTTGCCGGTCTTGGTCAGCGTGTGCCACTGGTGCTGCAGCCGGCCGGTGTTGAGCACGAACGGGAAGTCGTCGTCGGGCAGCTCGGCGGGGTCCAGGTGCGGGCGGGGGAAGAACACGGCCCGGCCGCTCGGGGTGGCGAACGCCAGGCGGGGCCGGGTGCCGTCCGGGCGCTCGAGAGCGCGTTGGCTGACGCCGTCGTTGAGGTACCGGATGGGGTTGCGGGCGGCCCCGCCGGGCGGCGCCGGCCACTGCACCGGGGAGTCACGCAGCCGCTCGTAGCTGACGCCGCGCAGGTCGTAGCCCGTCTGCGGGTTCCAGAACCGCTGGATCTCCGCGAAGACCTCCTCGGCGCTGGCGTAGTCGAACGCCTCGCCGTAGCCCATCTCCACGGCCACCCGGGCGATGAGCTGCCAGTCCGCCAGCGCCTGACCCGGCGCGTCGACCACCGGGTGGACGAGCGTCAGGTCCCGCTCCGAATTGATCATTATGCCGTCGGTCTCGGACCACATCGCCGCCGGCAGCACCACGTCGGCGTACGCGTTCGTCTCCGTCTCGGCGAACGGGTCCTGGGTGATGACGAACTCCGCCGCCTCCAGGCCCTCGATGACGGTCTTGCGGTTGCCCACCGACGCCACCGGGTTCGTGCAGATGATCCAGCACGCCTGGATCTCCCCGGCGGCCATCCGGGAGAACATCTCCACCGTGCCCTTGCCGACGTCGGTGCGCAGCGTGCCGGCGGGCAGCCCCCACACGTCCTCGGTGAACTCCCGGTCGGCGGGGACGAGCACCGAGCGCTGGCCCGGCAGGCCGGGACCCATGTAGCCCATCTCGCGGCCGCCCATGGCGTTGGGCTGGCCGGTGAGCGAGAACGGGCCGCTGCCCGGCCGGCAGATCGCCCCGGTCGCCAGGTGCAGGTTGACCAGCGCGTTCGTGTTCCACGTGCCGTGGGTGCTCTGGTTGAGGCCCATGGTCCACAGGCTCATCCACTCGCCGGCGGCGCCGATCCACGCGGCGGCTGTGCGGATGTCCGCCTCCGGGATGCCGGTCAGCTCGGCGACCCGGGCGGGCGGGTAGTCGGCGAGGAACTGCGGCATCGCGTCCCAGCCGTCGGTGTGCTCGGCGATGAAGGCCGCGTCGATGTGGTTGCCCTCGACCAGCAGGTGCAGCAGGCCGTTGAGCAGCGCCAGGTCGGTGCCGGGCCGGATCTGCAGGAACAGGTCGGCCCTGTCGGCGGTCGCGGACCGGCGCGGGTCGACCACGATCAGCTTCGCCCCGGCGCGGACCCGGTCGAGCAGGCGCAGGAACAGGATCGGGTGGCAGTCCGCCATGTTCGCGCCGATGACGAAGAACAGGTCCGCGTGGTCGAGGTCCTCATATGAGCCGGGCGGGCCGTCGGAGCCCAGCGACAGCTTGTAGCCGGTGCCGGCGCTGGCCATGCACAGGCGCGAGTTCGACTCGATCTGGTTGGTGCCGATGAACCCCTTGGCCAGCTTGTTCGCCAGGTACTGCGCCTCGAGCGTCATCTGGCCGGAGACGTAGAACGCCACCGCGTCCGGCCCGTACTCGTCGATGATCTGTCGGAGGCGCCGCGCGGTGTGGGTGATCGCCGCGTCGACGGCCATGTCGGCCGGTGCGGCGCCGCGCTCGGCGCGGACCCGGGCGGTCGCCAGGCGGCCCGGCGCGGCGAGCATGTCGGCGCTGGTCGCGCCCTTGGTGCACAGCCGGCCGAGGTTGGCCGGGTGCTCCTTGTCGCCGGACGCCCGGAGCACGCGGCGGCGGCCGTCGGCGTCGGTCGCGACGTCGAGGACCATGCCGCAACCCACGCCGCAGTACGAGCAGACCGTCCGGACCTTCGTGCCGGTTTCGCTCGACGGCACGGGCACAGCCACCTCATCTCGGTCGATGCGCCGACCCTGGACGGGGCCGGCACATCGACCGTAGAAGCGGGGCGTTTCGCGGGCATCACACAATCCGCACGTGCCCGATTACGACGAGCCAACATAACCGCAAACGATCGTGTGAGCGGCAGGAAGCATCGATGTTCTTCGCGATGGGCCGCTGGGACTAGCCGCCCCAGTTGTAGGGGTGGTCCGGGTCGGGACCCAGATCCGGGCACCCCGGCGCGAGCCGCACCGGCCAGCCGGCCGTCGGGACCGGGTCGAGCGCGTCACGGGCCCGCTCCCGGCCCAGGTTCCAGCCGTACCACGGATCGGACCCGCCGCGCAGGTCGCGGGTGACGCGTTCGAGGACGCAGGTGCGCGCCGGCTCCGGCAGCCGGTCGATCGCGGGCACGGCGTCGGCGGACAGGCGCGCCAGGTACGCCGCGTCGAGGTGTCCGTCGTGGCGGAACCGGCCGACGACCGTCTGCGCCGCCAGCCGGTCCGGGTTGACCGCCACCAACCCGAGCAGCACCGCGCCCGCCGTGAGCAGCGTCGCCACCGGCAGCCACCGGGCCCGCAGCCGCAGCCCGGCGATCAGCACCAGGACGAGGACGATCCCGAGCCACACCTCCAGCGTGTCGGCGAGCAGCCGCGGCCGGGTGAACCCGTACGCGTCGGCGTAGGTCCACATGCGCTTGAGCGCCGAGGCGACGATCACCAGCGTGAGGGCGGCGAACGCGCCGCCCAGCAGGCGGATCGCGGCCCGCTGGCGCGGCGTCTCCCGCGGGGCGAGCAGCGCGACGGCGGCGAGGACCACCAGCGTCAGCACCGTGGCGAACAGCAGCTGCCCGAACCCGCCCCGGGCGTACTCGGCGTAGGTGGGTCCACCAGGCCCGAGCACGTACCGGTGGCCGCCGAACAGGACCGTGACCTGCACGGTGACGAACACCGCGAAGAGCGCGTCCAGCAGGACGAGCGGGATCGCCCATTCCACGGTCCGGATGGCGCGCCGCCCCCCGAGCGGCGGCGCGCCATCCGGCTCGACCATCGCCGGGCGCGACCGCAGCGCGTCGCGGGCGACGGCCGTGAGGCAGGCCCCGATGAGCAGGGCGAACGAGGCCCGGGCGAGGCCGGCGGGGGAGAGTTCGGGCGTCCAGCCGCTGACGACGTCGGCGAAGACCGGGTCGGCGGTGGCGAACAGGACGCCGAAGACGGCCACGAGCGCCAGCCCGACCCCGACCGCCACCGCGGTGCGCACGGCCGGGGCGCCGGGCTGCCGCCGGCCGCCGGGCCGGGGGCGTTCCACGGGGCGGTTGGCCATGGCTCCGGCGTGCCAGACGAGGCCGACGGACCCGGTGAGCACACCGGCCCAGCCGACCCCGCCGACCAGCGCGTAGGAGCCGAGAACCAGCGCGCCCACGACAGCGAGCGCGGTGAGCCAGCCGGCGGCGCGCAGCGCGGGCGTCAGGCCCAGCGCGACGGCGAGCACGCAGGCGGCCAACCGCGCGGCGCACTCCAGCCGGGCCGACGTCGTGTCCGGCGCCGCGGCCGTCGTCGCGGGTTCGCCCGTGTCAGCTGGTTCGGGCCCAAGGGCGGGCTCGGGGGCGGGCTCGGGCCGCCTGACCGGGAGCGGCTCGTCGGCGGCCGTCGTGCGGTCGCGCGCGCCCACGACGACGGCCAGGAGAATCGCGAGCTGGGTGAGGGGCCAGCCGATGCCGACCCGGGTGAGCGGCAGCGCGGCGGCGGCGACCGCGCCGGCCAGCGCGATGCCCGGGGTGCCGCTGAACGCGGCGACGATGCGGTGACGGGACAACGCGCCTCCAATAGTCAATCGAACGTAATATGCCGGCGACCGTAGCATTGCTGTCAAGGGCGCGTCACCCCATCACGCTTGCCCGGCATATAACGGCCGCCGTACGCTCACGGGGTGACCACGCCGCTCCAGGAGCCCACGTTCCTGATCCTCGCCGTGCTCGCCGACGGCCCCCGGCACGGCTACGCGGTGATCCAGGAGGTGTCGGCGCTGTCCGGCGGCCGCGTCCAGCTGCGCCCCGGCACCCTCTACGGTGCCCTCGACCGCCTCGCCGACCAGGGCCTCATCACCGTCGACCGGGAGGAGGTCGTCGACGGCCGGCTGCGCCGCTACTACGGCCTCACCGACGACGGCGCCGACCTGTTGGCCGCCGACGCCGAGCGGCTCACCAGCAACGCGGCCGCCGCGATGAGCCGGTTGCGCCGCCGCTCGGCGGCCGCCCGACCCGGCCAGGCATGACCGCCCGCCCGCCCCGACTGGAGCGGCGCTACCAGCTGCTCCTGCGCGCCTACCCACGCGCCTACCGGGCCGAGCGGGGCGAGGAGATCGTCGGCGTGCTGCTCGACCTCGCCCGCCCCGGCCAGTCCTGGCCCACCCCCGCCGACGTGGCCGACCTCGTCGGCAGCGGGCTGCGCCAGCGGTTGCGACTGCCCATCGTGGATGGTCTCGCGGCGGGTTTGCGCCTCGCCGCGCCCGTCGCGCTCGCCCTGGCCGCGGGCCTGTCCGCCTGCCTGTGGGCGTGGCTCGAGGTCGTCACGGGCCTGCACACGACCGGCCCGGTCGCCTACGCCGCCTGGCTCGCCGCCGCGGTCGCCTACGCCCTCGGCAGGGCGGGCGCAGCCCGTACCCTCGTGGTGGTCGCCGCCACCACGGCGCTCGCGCTGCCCGCGGCCGCACCGCTCACGGACCTCGACCGCCCACCACTGTGGGTGACCATGGTGCTCGCGGCGTTCGGGGTGATCGCCGCGGCGGGGCTGCGCGCCCCCGCGTCCGCCGACGAGCGGCTCGGCGTGGGCGCGGGCACGCCCATCATCGCGGTGTGCGCGACGGCGCTCGTCGCCACGGCCGGGCTGCCGCCCGGCCCGGCGACCGCCTACTACCAGCCGACGCTCGCGCGGGTCGGCCTGGTCGTGGCCGTCGCGGTCGCGGTCCACGCCGCCATCGCCGGGGTACGCCTCATTTCCGGCCGTCCGGCGCGTGCCTGGCTCTGGGCGACGGTCCTGCTCGCGGTGCCCGGCGGCTGGCTCGGCCAGTTCGGTGACCAGGTCGCGGCGGGCGTGCCGGGCGGCGCCGCCGTGGACGTGGCCCCACACTTCGGCCGCCTCGCCCAGGTGCTGCTCGCGACGTGCGTCGTCGGCGTCGTCATCGCCTGGCTGGTGCGGGCGGAGTCGCCCGTACGCGCCGGGCGTCGGCAGGCGCCGCGTCGCGCGACCCCCGGGGCCGACCGGGCCGGCGGCGGCGCGCTGTGGCTGACCATCGGCGCGGCACTCGGGCTCGCGGCGACGATCGCCGCGTTCGCGCTACCCGCCTACCTGGCGTACGCCACGCCGATGCCGCTTCCGAGGGCCGGGTACGTCTCGGCGACCATCGCCCTGCTGGTCGCGACGGCCCTGGCCCGGACCGTCGTCGACGCGCGGACGCTCGCCCCCGGCCGGTGGGCCCGCGCCGCCCTGATGGTCGCGGCGGGCGCGGTGGCGGCGGCCTGCGTGGGCTGGCTCGTCGCCGTCTATGACAACAAGTGGACCCTGACCGGCTGGGCGCACCCCGACCTCACCGCGAACCTGGTCACCACCCTGGCGCTGGTGCCGTTCGCGCTGTTCGCGCTCGACGCGGCCCCATCGGTGCTGCGCTCGTCCGCGTCCGCCCGGCCCGTCCTCGAGCGGACGCTCGGCCTGTGGACGCTGCTGGCCAGCGCCGCCTGGCTGAGCTACACGACGGTGCCCCACCTGCTGTCGTGGGGCCCTGTTCTCCTGCTCCTGGTCGCCGGCCTCCTGGCCGTGACGCTGGCGCCCCGCCGACCCACCGTGAACTAGAACTGCGGCGGGAATCCGCCCCCACAGGGGCAGGTTCCCGCCGCAGTCGTGCTACGCGGAGCTAGGAGCAGGATGCTGTTGGTGTGTTGTTGTTGCCGTTCTTGTAGACGGTGATGCCGAAGTTGTTGCCGGCCCCGTTGGGTGTCGCGGTCAGCGTGCCGGAGCTGCCGGACACGTTCGCGTTCCACCGGTTCTGCAGGCTCTGGCCGCCGCTCAGGTAGATCCGGACCGTCCAGTTCGACTTGCCGCTGACGGACAGGTTCACGTTGAAGCGGTCGCCCCACTCCTGGCCACGGGAGACGCTGACCGAGCAGCTACCGCCGCCCCCGCCCCCGCCGCTGCCGGTGGTGGGGGTGGTGCCGCCGCCGCCACCGCCGCTGGAGCCGCCGTCGCTGACGGTGATGTTGGAG
>NZ_BAAALT010000209.1:0-15756 GCF_039528515.1 Luedemannella flava | reverse complement strand
CTCCGCGCCGCCCGCGGCACCCGCAGCCGCGCGGGCCCGCCGCTCGGCGGCGTCCTGTTCGGCCTGCCGCTTGGCCAGCAGGGTCGCGACCTGGTCCGGGGTGAGCAGACCGGGCAGGCCGAGGTACTCCTCCTCCTCGGGCGTACCCGCGCCGACCGGGGTGCCGAACGTGGCCCCGTCGAAGATCACCTGGTCGAGCTCGGCGGTCGCCGACAGCGCCTCGAAGGTGGCGCCCAGTTCGTCGCTGGCCTTCTCGTCGCGCTGCGCCCGCTCCAGCAGCTCGTCGTCGAACCCGTCCTTGGCTTTCACGCCCAGCACGTGGTCGCGGGCGGCCTCCATCTCGCTGGCCAGCTCCAGCAGGTGCGGCACGGTCGGCAGGAAGACGCTGGCCGTCTCCCCCGGCCGGCGGGCCCGCACGAACCGGCCGATCGCCTGGGCGAAGAACAGCGGGGTCGAGGCGTTCGTCGCGTACACCCCCACGGCCAGGCGCGGGATGTCCACGCCCTCGGACACCATCCGCACCGCCACCAGCCAGCGCTGCTGGCCGGCCGCGAACTCGGCGATGCGCCCCGACGCGCCGGCGTCGTCGGAGAGGACCACGACGGCCTTCTCCCCCGTGATCTCCCCCAGCAGCTTCGCGTAGGCGCGCGCGGCCGTCTGGTCGCTGGCGATCACCAGGCCCCCGGCGTCCGGCATGCCCTTGCGCACGACGGTCAGCCGGGCGTCGGCGGCGCGCAGCACCTGCGGCATCCAGTCGCCTTTCGGGTCCAGCGCCGTGCGCCAGGCCTGGGCGATGAGGTCCTGGGTCATCGGCTCGCCCAGGCGCGCGGCGAGCTCCTCGCCCGCCGAGGTGCGCCACCGGGTCTCCCCGGAGTAGGCGAGGAAGATGACCGGGCGCACCACGCCCTCGCGCAGCGCGTCCCCGTACCCGTAGGTGGTGTTGGATTTCGAGCGCAGGAGACCGTCCGGACCGCGCTCGTAGAACACGAACGGGATGGGGTTGTCGTCGGACCGGAACGGGGTGCCCGTGAGCATCAGCCGCCGCTCGGCCGGCCCGAAGGCCGACGAGACGCCCTCTCCCCACGACCGGGAATCTCCCGCGTGGTGGATCTCATCCAGGATCACCATCGTACGACGCGACAGCGTGCGGCGCTTGTGCACCGCCGGGGCCATGCCGACCTGGGCGTAGGTGACGACGGCGCCGTGGAAGTCCGACGAGGAGTGCACGTCGGCGTTGCGGAAGCCCGGGTCGAGCTGGATGCCGACGCCCGCGCCGGAGGCGGCCCACTGGTGCTTGAGGTGCTCGGTCGGGGTCACCACGGTGACGGCCTCGATCGTGCCGGCGGCCAACAGCTCGGCGGCCAGCCGCAGGGCGAACGTGGTCTTGCCCGCGCCGGGCGTCGCGACGGCCAGGAAGTCCTCGGCGGGCCGGCGCAGGTACTCCACCATCGCCTTGCGTTGCCAGGCCCGCAGCGGCGGAAACCGCTCGATGTCCGGCCGCGACGCCATGCCACCCCTCCCCACACACGATGAAGCCCCCGGGGTCCGACGACCCACGAAGGCCGGCTCAGCTTACCCCGCCCATCGCCGTCCGGCCGCCGCACGACGCGGCCATGGGACGTGCCGGGCGTCACGCGGCGGTCAGGGGTCGAGTCGGGCGACCGGCGCCTCCCAGCGCCGGCTCAGCGCCACGACCCGCAGCGCGCAGATGAACACCGCCGCCGTGAGCATCAGCGGGGTCGCCGGCACGTCGAACTGGTACCCGATGGCGACCGCGATCGCGCCCAGCAGCGCCGCCACCGCGTAGATCTCGCGCCGCAGCACCACCGGGATCTCCCCGGTGAGCAGGTCGCGGACCAGGCCGCCGCCGATGCCGGTGAGCATGCCGACGATGCACGAGCCGACCGCGGGCACCCCGGCCTGCAGCGCCTTGAGCGTGCTCGCGGCGGTGAACAGGCCCAGGCCGGCCGCGTCGAGCAGCAGGACGCTGCGCCGCAGTTTGGCCACGTGCGGGTGGAACCGGAAGACGACCGCCGCGGTCACGGCGGCCGTGACGCTGTAGTGCCAGTCGGCCAGCGCCAGCGGGGGCACCCGGCCGATGAAGACGTCGCGCAGCAACCCGCCGCCCAGGGCGGAGACGAAGCCGATGAACACCACGCCGAACAGGTCTAGCCGCTTGGCCACCCCCGCCGACGCGCCGGACGCGGCGAACACCGCCACGCCGACGAGGTCGGCCACGACGAGCGCGTCGCGCGTGTCCATGGCAGATCCGCGCCGGGCCGGTCAGTCCTCCAGCGAGTCCGCGATCTCCTTGCAGGTGGGGCAGATCGGGAAGCGCTGCGGGTCGCGCGAGGGCACCCAGACCTTGCCGCAGAGCGCCTGCACCGGCGTCCCCTCGACCATGGCCTGCATGAGGGCCTCGGCGGAGGTCACGTAGTGGGCGAAGCGCTCGTGGTCACCCTCGTCGAGGCGGTAGTCGACGCGCTCTTCGACGGTCGTGCCGGACTGGGGGGCGGTGGTCGGTGTGGTCACACCCCCAGTGTGCCAGGCCCACCATCGTCCCGTCGATCAAACCCCTGGGCGTACGGTCGGGTCATGACCGATTCGGCGATACGGTGCCGGGACGAGGTGGCGGCCGCGCTGGCCGCCGGGGCGCCCGTGGTGGCGCTGGAGAGCACCATCGTCTCCCACGGCCTGCCCCGCCCGCAGAACCTCACCGTCGCCCGCCGGATCGAGCAGACGGTCCGCGACCACGGCGCGGTGCCGGCCACCATCGGCATGATCGACGGCACCCTCGTGGTCGGCCTCGACGACGCCGAGCTGACCCACCTGGCCACCGCCGACGGGGTCGCCAAGCTGTCGGTGCGCGACCTGGCCGTCGCGGCGGCCGCCCGAGCCGACGGGGCCACCACGGTGGCCAGCACCAGCGCGGTCGCCGCCCGGCTCGGCATCACGGTCTTCGCCACCGGCGGGCTCGGCGGCGTGCACCGCGACGCGCAGCAGACCTACGACGAGTCCGCCGACCTCACCACCCTGGGCCAGACGCCCATCACCGTGGTCTGCGCCGGCGTGAAGTCCATCCTGGACGTCGGCGCCACGCTGGAGCGGTTGGAGACGCTCGGGGTGTCCGTGGTCGGCTACGGCACCCGACGCTTCCCCGGCTTCTACCTCACCGACAGCGGCTTCCTGCTCGACTGGTCCGCCGACACCCCGACCGAGCTGGCCGCCGTCATGGCCGCCCGCCGGGCGCAGGACGTGCACCGTGCGGCGCTGATCGTGGCGAACCCGCTGCCCGAGAGTGAGCAGCTCGACCCCGTCCTGCACGACGCGGTGCTCACCGAGGGCCTGGCCGGCCTGGAGCGCGACGGCATCGCCGGCAAGGCCGTCACGCCGTACCTGCTGGCGCACTTCCACGAGCGAACCCAGGGCGCCAGCCTCACGGTCAACGTGGAGATCATCCTGCGCAACGCGGCGCTCGCCGCGCAGATCGCCACGGCCTACCACACCGCCGCCGCGTCGATCCCGGCGTGACCGGCCGCGCGCTGCCCGGTCGGGTGCTCGTCGTCGGCGACATCGTCACCGACGTGCTCGCCGCGCACCCGGCGCCGCTCGCGGCCGGGGCGGACACGGCGGCCCGCATCCGGGTGACCGGTGGCGGGTCGGCCGCCAACACGGCCGCCTGGCTGGTCGCCGAGGGCGTGCCGGTGGAGCTGGTCGGGGTGGCCGGCGACGACGCGGCCGGCGAGGAGCGGCTCGTGGAGCTGAGCAGAACCGGGGTGGACTGTGCGCGCGTCCGCCGGGCGCCGGGCGCGGCGACCGGGTGCGTGGTCGTCCTGGTCACCGGGGACGAGCGGACGATGCTCAGCGACCGGGGCGCGAACGCGCTGCTGCGCCCCGACGACGTCGACGCCCCCGTCCGCGACCCGGACGTCATCCACGTGCACGTCTCGGCGTACGTGCTGCTCGACCCGGTGACCCGGGCGGCCGGCCGGCACGCGCTGACCACGGCGCGCGAGCTCGGCCGCACGACCAGCGTGGGCGCGGCGTCCGCGGTCGCGTTGCGGGCCGTGCCCGACTTCAACGATCTGGTACGTGGTGTCGACCTGCTCCTGTGCAACGCCGACGAGGCCCGGGCCCTGCTGCGCCGGCCGGCGTCCGGCGGGGACTCCCTGGAGGCGCTCGCGGCGGCCGTGTCGGCGCACGTGCGGCACGCCGTCGTGACGAGCGGCCGGGCGGGGGCCGCGTGGGCCACCGGAGGCGCGACGGCCGCCCGGGCGGCAGGCACGGCCGGCGACGTGGTGGACGCGACGGGCGCGGGCGACGCGTTCGCGGCGGGCGTACTCGCGGGATTTGTCGCGGGCGTGGACCCGCCAACCGCGCTGCGGACAGGAACCGAACGCGGCGCCGCGGCGGTCACCCGGCTCGGCGCGCGCCCACCCGGGACTGCGGCGGGAAGCGGCCCCGATAGGGGCGCGACACCGCCGCGGTAGCGGGAATGATCTAGTCGTCGGCGTCGATGACGCGGTCCTCGCGCGGGGTCGGCAGCGAGCGCGGGTCGGTGGGTGGCGGGGCGGCCGGGCGGTGCAGGTAGCGCGACATCCGGTACCGCGCCTTGGCGGGGCGGTCGTTGGCGATCAGGACCGCGAGCCAGGGCAGCACCACCATGCCGACGACGCAGCCGATCACCCACCAGCCGTAGTGCGGCGGCTTGTTGCTGACCAGGATGGCGGCGACGATCAGGCAGGCCGCCCGGATCCCCATCATGATCAGGTAGCGGACCTCGCGGCCGAGCCGCTCGCGCTCGGGGCTCTCCGGGGCGTCTGTGATCAGGACCGGGTCGGGTCGTCGGCGGCTCACCCTTGGATGGTGCCACCTTCGAACCACCGCGGCGCAGGCGGCCGACCGATACGCTGCCCGTGGGGGGGTCGGATGGACTCGCTGGGGCGGTACCTCGCGGAAGAGATCGCGGTCGACCACGCGGACGGGCTGGTGAACAGGCGCGAGGCGCTGCGCCGGTTAGGTCTGCTGGGCGTCACCGGAGTGTCCGCCACCGCGCTGCTGGCCGCGTGCGCCGGCAACGGCTCCCCCGTCGTCGGGCCCACGACGGGCGGCGGCTCCCCGGTCGGGCCCACGCCGCGGGCCGTCGAGGCGATCACCTTTCCCGACCCCGCCGGCAACATCATTCAGGCGGCGTGGGCGACGCCGGAGGGCGAGCCGCGCGGCGGGGTCCTGGTCATCCATGAGAACAAGGGCCTGACCGACCACATCCGCTCGGTCGCCGGGCGGCTCGCCGCGAGCGGGTACGCGGCGCTGGCGCCGGACCTGCTGTCCGAGGAGGGCGGCACCGCCGCCATCGGCGACCCGGCCAAGGTCACCGCGACCCTCGGCACGGTGCCGCCCACCCGGTTCATCGCCGACCTGCGCGCCGCGCTCACCGAGCTCAGCGCACGCGTCGAGGACCGCAAGCTCGGCGCGGTCGGGTTCTGTTTCGGCGGCGGGCTGGTCTGGCGGCTCCTGGCCGCGGGCGAGCCCCGGCTCAGCGCCGCCGTCCCGTTCTACGGCCCGCTGCCCGACAAGCCGGACTTCTCCCGCTCGGGCGCGGCCGTGCTCGGCATCTACGCCGAACTGGACGCCCGGGTCAACGCCAGCCGCGACGCCGCCGAGGCGGCGTTGCGGGCCGCCGGGCTGCCCCACGAGATCGTCACCTACCCGGGCGTCGACCACGCCTTCTTCAACGACACCGGGCCCCGCTACAACGCCGAGGCCGCCGCCGACGCGTACCAGCGGGTGCTGAACTGGTTCGACCGCTACCTGTCCGCCTGAGCCTGCCCGAGCCGCGCGAGGATCCGCGCGTGCACGGCGGCGACGCCGCGCCGGCCCAGCGCGGCCGGGCGGTGCACCAGGTACAGCGTGTTCAACGGCGGGACCGCCGGCTCGACCAGCGCCCGCAACGCCCCGTGCGGTGCGCACAGGTACGCGGGCAGCACGCTGGCGCCCGCCCCCGCGAGTACGGCCGCCGTCACGCCCCGCAGATCCGCCACGACCAGCTCGGGGACCCGGGTCAGCCGGACCCCGAAGACCGTGCGCCAGTACCGGCGCAGGATGGGCGCCTCCTCGGCGTACGCGACGAGCGGGACGTCGGCTAAATCGTCGGGGCCAGCCACCCGCCGTGCCCAGCGGCCGGCCGCGACGAGGACGAACTCCTCGTCGTAGCAGGGGGTGACGACAAGGCCCGCGCGACGCGGCCGGGTCGAGCAGACCGCCAGGTCGAGCCGGCCGGCGAGCAGGTCCGCGACGAGCGCGTCGGGCATGCCGAACGAGGCGCGCAACCGGACGCCCGCGTCGGTCAGGTCGGCCAGCGCGGGCAGCACCTGGTCGGAGAGGAACTCGGCGGGCCCGCCCAGGTGCACCGTCTCCGGCTCGGACGCCGGCGCGCCGTGCCCGAGGACGACCGCCTCCAGCTCGTCGAGCGGGTCGGCGATCCGCCGGGCGAGAGCGTCCGCCGCCGCCGTGGGCGCGACGCCGCGCGGCCGCCGGTCGAACAGCGGCCGTGCCAACGCGGTCTCCAGGGCCTTCATCTGCGCCGTCACCGTCGGCTGGGCCAGGCCGAGCAGGTCGGCGGCGGCCGTGATCGACCCGGCACGGTGCACCGCCAGGAACGTGCGGAGCACGTCGAGGGAGACCTTCACATCAGAAATTCTATGGCCGTACGCGGGTCGTTATATTGGTCGGTGATGGGTTGACGCGGGCAGGATGGGCACATGGCACGCGTACTCATCGCTCTCACCAGTCATGACAAGCTCGGCGACACCGGTCGCGGCACCGGCTTCTACGCCGGCGAGGCCGCCGAACCGTGGGCGGTGTTCACCGCCGCCGGCCACGAGGTCGACCTCGTCTCGGTGGCCGGCGGCCGGCCGCCGGTGGACGGGCACGACCCGGACGACCCGACGCAGCGGGCGTTCTTCGCCGGCGTCGACCTGGACCACACCGCGAAGCCCGCCGACGTCGACCCGGGCGCCTACGACGCGGTGTTCTTCGCCGGCGGTCACGGCACCATGTGGGACTTTCCCGACGCGGCCGACCTGACCGCCGTCGCCGGCGCCGTCTACGAGCGCGGCGGGGTCGTCGGCGCCGTCTGCCACGGCCCGGCCGCGCTGGTGAACCTGCGACTCTCCGACGGTCGGCACCTCGTCGACGGCCGGCGGGTGGCCGCCTTCACGAACGACGAGGAGGCCGCCGTCGGCCTCACGGAGGTCGTGCCGTTCCTGCTCGCCGACGCGCTCACCGCCCGCGGCGCGACCCACGTCCCCGCGCCGGACTTCGCCGCGCAGGTCGTGGTCGACGACCGCCTTGTCACGGGCCAGAACCCGGCGTCGGCGCGGGGCTGCGCCGAACAGGTCGCCGCGCTCCTCGACCGACGTTAGGCGATCTCTGCCGCGGCGAGGGCGCGCCGCGCGGTGTCCACGACCGCCGCGCGGGCGGTGGCCGGCTCGCTCTCGCCGCGGTAGATGATCTCTATCACCACGTTGGCGCGACGGACCACCAGCAGCACCTGCGCCCGGTCGATGCCCGTGGACGTCCCCTGCGGGTTGCCGGCGATCCACGCGGCGTCGCCGAGACCGGACACCGGCTCCGGCCGGAACCGGTCCGTCCGCGACCTGGCCTCGTTCATGCGCGCGACCGCCGCGTCGGCGCCCGAACTGAACGCCGGGCTGAAGGCGGAGATGTCGACGGCCAGGTAGGCCTGGTTGCCGTCGATCCGGCAGGCGCTGTGATCGCCGCTGTCGGCGAAGTGCTGGCCGGTCGCGGACGCGAACAGGTCGCGGGCCACCTCGGCGCTGACCGCGGCACACGCGTCCGGCACGACGGCGGCGGCCGTCACACCCGGCCACCACGGCTGGCGCCACGCCTGCGGCCGGTCCAGGAACAGCGGCACAGCCAGCACGAGAGCGACCGGCCACACGATGTACCGCCAGGCGGGAGCCTTCGTCTCCCGCCCGAGGCGCAACGACCGGCGCCGGCGCGGACCGCCCTCGTCGAACGCCGACGCCTCACGCTGCGGGCCGCGGTCCGACAGTTCGACCGCGCCGTGGCTGAGCGTGCGGATCGCGTCGGCCAGCGCCGCGGGTTCGGGCGAACCGGCCGTCAGCGGGACGCGGTAGGGCCGCTTGCGGTCCGGGTCGGTGGTCAGCACGCTCAGATGCAGCCGCCGGCCGAAATACTCGAGCCACACCACATCGATCGCCGACCAGGGCACCAGGCGACGACGGACGCGAATGCCGTCGACGGTCAGCTCGGGAAGCGGCGAGAAGAGCAACGTCGCGCCGCCGACCAGCGCCGGCAGCACGGGCAACCCCAGGAGCACCACGAGCGCGGCCAGCAGGAAGCCGGAACCGTGCAGCGCGAGCGCGTACCCGATCCACGCGACCGGCACCACGATGGCCAGCAGCGCCGCGAACAACAACGGCCACCGTGAGCTGACGAGCCACATCGATCCTCCCCCGACCGGACAACGGAACCGAGCGAGTCTAGGGGATCAGGCGTGCGGATTGGTATGCGTTCGTCCTAACTTGACGATGTCTTGAGTTCCGCCTTCTTCTGCTGCTTGAACTCGCGGACCTTCTGCAGCGAGGCGGCGTCCACCACGTCGGCCACGGACCGGTAGCCGTCGAGCGCGTAGTCGCCGCACACCGCCGCCCAGCCCTCGGGCTTGACGTTGAGCTGCTTGGCGAGCAGCGCGACGAAGATCTGCGCCTTCTGCTTGCCGAAGCCGGGCAGCTCCTGCACGCGTTTGATCAGCTCCTTGCCGGTCTTCGGCTCGGTCCACAGGCGGGTCACGTCGCCGTCGTACTTCGACTCGACCAGCGCGGCGAGCTCCTGCAGGCGGGCGGCCATCGAGCCCGGGAACCGGTGGATCGCCGGCGGCTGGCTGCACAGCGCCTTGAACTCCTCCGCGTCGGCGGCCGCGATGGCGGCGGGATCCAGGTTGCCGAACCGGCTCAGCACCTTCCAGCCGCCCCGGAACGCGTGCTCCATGCCGTACTGCTGGTCCAGCATCATGCCGACGACGATGGCGAACGGGTACTGGTCGAGGACCTGGTCAGCGGCGGGTTCGTTGGCGATCTGGAAGCCCATACCCCGCATGCTCTCACGACGCCCGGCCGGTCCAGCCCGCCGGCAGGTCGTACCGCCAGCCCTCGTCCCGGTCGAACGGCGCCTCGACGAGCTTCTCCAGCGGCTCGCCGCGCAGCAGGTGGTCGAGCGCCCAGCGGTTGACCGGGTGGGCCACGACCGCGAGCCGCTCGCCGTCCCACCGGCCGGCGAGGTCGACGAGCAGGTCGCGGGTACGGTCGACGACCTGGCGCAGGCTCTCCCCGCGCGGGAACCGGGTGTCGATGTGGGTGGCCCGCTCGCGCCACAACTGCGCCTCCGGCGCCCCGTTGAGTACGCCGTAGTTGATGTCGCGCAGACGCTTGTCCGCGATCACCGGCCCGGGGAACGCGACGAACGCGATCTCGACGGTCTCGATCACCCGGAGCAGGTCGGAGTGGTAGACGGCGGCGAAGTGCTCGTTGCGGCGCCGGCGGCGCATCTCGCGGGCGTGGCGGCGGCCGTTCTCGGACAGGGACGCGGGCAGCCACCCGCTGGCGATGCCGGCCTCGCTGTGCATCGTCAGCGGGTGCGTCTCAAAGACGATCTCCACCCCCACTCCGCCCAGCATGCCCAATCGGCTCATGTGAATAGCTATCGGGATAAGGTGCGGCGAACATAGTCGGATCGCGCAAGGAATCCGCAAGGTCGGCCGGGCGGCCTATGGCGTGTCGCGCCGGCGCGTTATAGATATGGACGTCAATTCCCTCTACGTCCCAGAGGATGTCATGAGACGACGCACCATCCGCGGCGTGCTGCTCGCCGCCGCCCTCGCCGTGGGCGGCACGGCCGCCGTCATCGTCGGTCCCACCACCGCCCACGCCGACACCTACCCCGCCACCACGTTCCTGCTGCACCATGCGAACTGGCCCGCGCACAACGCCTGCCTGGAGGCCCGCAACGACGGCCTCGTCACCGGCGGCACCTGCGCGCCCGCCGGGACCATCGCCCGGCAGCTGATCAATGTCGTGCGGTACGCGGACTCCGACTACGTCTACCTCGTGTCCGCAGCCACGGGAAAGTGCATCTTCCCGGAGAGCTACGGCACCGCGAGCGGCACGCCGCTGGTCCAGATCGGCTGTGGGAACGCGTCCGCGAAGCACTGGAAGATGCAACGGTACCCGTACCCGGCCGACAACAGAACCGACGACTACCGCGTGAACTTCGTCAACCGCAAGAGCGGACAGTGTCTCTGGCTGGAGGACGAGACGAGCGCCGCGCGACTGGGCTCCTGCACGGAGTTCTCCCTCCTCCCCACCGGCTTCAACTACACGTTCCGCCCACTCAGCTCCGCGAGCTGCCTCGACGTCGACACCTACCCCAACGGCGGGCTGCAGAACGGCGCCCGCATCCAGCAGTGGCAGTGCCTCGGCGCCGGACAGTCCAACCAGCTCTGGCGCATCGAGATCGCCGCGGTCCCGCGTTACGACGACCACCTCTACGACCCGATGAAGGTGCGTCTGCACCCGAAGCACAACCCGAGCGCGTGCCTGTCCGTTGACCGGTCACGAGCCGATCACCGGCCCTACCAGTACGCGTGCGGCACCGACCCGCAGGCGGTCCTGTGGGAGCTGTTCCCGGTGGACTTCTCGCCAGGGAACCTGGCCTTCAAGATCCGGTCGTTCAGCAAGATCAACAATATCTGGATGTGCCTGAACGTGACCAACGGTTCGCTGGCCGACGGCACGACGGTGGCGCTCGCGCGGTGTGACGCCGCCTTCCAGGACAGCCAGGTGTGGCGGCTCATCGGCGTCGCCGCATAGGGGGCAGCGGTGACGATAGGCCGCCGTCACGTCGGCCTATCGTCACCGGCCGTCAGGCCGCTGCGAGTTCGGCGTTGGCTCGGGCGGTGAGGGTGATCAGGACGCGGGCGGCGACGGCGAGGTGGTCGGCCGGCAGGTCCGCGTACAGCCGTTGGGTGACCTCGCCCAGCGGACCGCGGATCGCGTCGTTGCGGGCCCGCCCGGCGTCGGTGAGCGTCAGGGTCTCGCCGTCGTCGGTGAGCAGACCGTCGGCGGCGAGACTCGCGACCGCGGCCTCGGCGGTGGCCAGGTCGATCTTCACCGCCCCCATCATCCGGGCGACGATGGCGGCGCGCGGCACGGCGCCGCCGGCCTGCGCGGTGCCGTTGAGGACCACCGACTCGTGGAACGTGGTCGAGGTCGGGGCCAGCACGCGTTCGAGCACCGCGCGGGTGGCGTGCGCCGCCTCGCCGAGGATCTGGCCGTTGAGCGTCGGGGTCGTGCTCATCTTTCCTCCTCAAAACGAACATCCAGGGGTACGTCCAACAGCGCGGTGAGGTCGCGGCGGAACGCCGCGGTGCGTTCCCCCGCCAGGCCGCCCAGGGGCGCCAGGAACCGGTCGTGCAGCCGCGCGACGACCGCGATGGCGTCGCGGGTGACCCGCTCGCCCTCGTCGGTGAGGGCGAGCTGGACCGCGCGGGTGTCGTCGGGATGCCCGGCGCGCGAGACGAACCCGGTGGCCTCGAGGGCGCGGGCCAGCTTCGACACGTAGAGCGGCTCGAGGCCGGTGTGGTCGGCGAGCTGCCGCTGGCTGGGCCGAAGCCCGCCGCGGCTCATGCCGAACAGCGAGGCGAGCAGCGCGTACTGCGCGTGGGTGAGGCCCAGCGGGGCCAGCGCCCGGTCGACCGCGACGCGCCACTTCGTGGCCAGCCGCCAGACCAGGTACCCCGGGGTGGCACCTTCACTCATGGCACTTAATATACATGTATACTATAGCCATGGCTAGCATCTCGGGGAGTTTTTGGCGGCCGACATAATTTCCCGGGGTCGCTGTCGAATGCGGACGACCCCGTTCGTCGGTAAGGCAACGGTCCAACACCCGATCCGAGGAGAACCCGATGCCCCAGTACGGAGTCCTGATCTTTTCCCCCGCCCCGGCCGACCCGATGGCGCTCTCGCCCGAGTACATCGCGGCCCTGGAGACGTACCCGGCCCAGATCGAGGAGCTCGGCGGCAAGGCCATCACCGGCTTCGCGCTGCAACCGAGCACCACCGCCACGGCGATCCGCGGCGACGTCGTCACCGACGGCCCGTTCATCGAGGCCAAGGAGGTCGTGGCCGGCTTCTTCGTGCTGGAGGCGCCGAGCCTCGAGGTGGCCGTCGAGATCGCCAAGCTCAACCCCGCCACCATCGAGGGCGGCGTCGAGGTCCGGCCCCTGTTCGAGCCCCCGGCCGCGTGACCGAGGCCGAGCAGGCGGTCGCCGACGCGCACCGTCGCGAGTGGGCCTTCGTNCGGTCGCCGACGCGCACCGTCGCGAGTGGGCCTTCGTGGTCGCCGCGGCGGCGCTCGTCGCCGGCGACCTCGACCTGGCCGAGGAGTGCGTCCAGGACGCGTACCTCGCGGCGCTCGACGCCTGGGCCCGCGACGGCGTGCCCACCAGGCCCGGGGCCTGGCTCACCGCGACGGCCAAGCGCAAGGCGCTGGACGTCCTGCGCCGGGACAAGGTCTTCCGGACCAAGATGCCGCTGCTCGTGGAGCCCGACGAGGCGCCCGTCGAGATCACCGACGAGGAGTCCGTTCCCGACGACCGGCTGCGGCTGGTGTTCACCTGCTGCCACCCGGCGCTGGCCCGGGAGGCGCAGGTCGCGCTGACGCTGCGCCTGGTCTGCGGCGTGAGTACGCCCGACATCGCGAGCGCGTTCCTGGTCGCCGAGCCGACCATGGCCGCCCGGGTGACCCGCGCCAAGAAGAAGATCGCCGCCGCCCGCATCCCGTACCGGGTGCCGGAGGCGGCGGAGCTGCCAGAGCGCCTCGACGCCGTACTCACGGTGGTGCATCTGCTCTTCACGGCCGGGCACACCGCCCCGTCGGGGGCCGACCTCGTCCGGGCCGACCTGGTGGACCGGGCCGTGCACCTGGCCCGCGTGCTGCTCGACCTCATGCCCGACGAGCCGGAGGTGCGCGGGCTGCTCGCGCTGCTGCTGCTCACCGACGCGCGCCGGGCGACCCGGGTGGACGCCGACGGCCGTCTCGTCCTGCTGGAGGACCAGGACCGGTCGGCGTGGGACCGGGCGGCGATCGCGGAGGGCGAGCGCCTGGTGGCGGCCGCCTTCCGCACGGGCCGCGTCGGCCGCTACGCCCTGCAGGCCGCGATCGCCGCGCTGCACGCCACGGCCGAGGACTACGCCGCGACCGACTGGCCGCAGATCGTCACTCTCTACCACCACCTGCTCGCGGTCTGGCCGTCGCCGGTCGTCGCGCTCAACCGGGCGGTCGCGGTGTCCATGACGGACGGCCCCGAGGCGGCGCTGGCGCACCTCGACGCCCTGGCCGGCGACGAGCGCCTGACCGGCTACCACTATCTCCCTGCGGTGCGGGCGGACCTGCTGCGCCGGCTGGACCGCCGGGCCGAGGCGGCCGACGCATACCGCGCGGCGCTCGAGCTCGTGGACAACGGGACCGAGCGAGAATTTCTTACCAACCGCCTGGCCGAGGTTGTCGATCCCGGAGCGGGGCATTCGTCGTACCAGTAGACGACGTACCCGACCCGAGGAGACCTCCCCGATGGAGACGACCCGCGCGACCCGCCGCGAATGGCTGGGCCTGGCCGTGCTCGCCCTGCCCACGCTGCTGCTGTCGTTGGACGTGAGCGTGCTGTACCTGGCCCTGCCGCAGCTGAGCGCCGACCTGGGCGCGGACGCCACCGAGCAGCTGTGGATCCTGGACATCTACTCGTTCCTGCTGGCCGGCTTCCTGGTCACCATGGGCACGCTCGGCGACCGGGTGGGGCGCCGACGGCTGCTGCTGATCGGCGCGGCGGCGTTCGGCGTCGTCTCCGTGGTCGCGGCGTACGCGGACAGCCCGGCGATGCTGATCGCGGCGCGGGCCCTGCTCGGGGTCGCCGGCGCGACGCTGATGCCCTCGACGATGGCGCTGATCCGCAACATGTTCCGCGACCCGCGCCAGATGGCGACCGCGTTCGGGATCTGGATGGCGTGCTTCATGGGCGGCATGGCCGTCGGCCCGCTCATCGGCGGGGCGCTGCTGGCGACGTTCTGGTGGGGGTCGGCGTTCCTGCTGGGCGTGCCGTTCATGGTGCTGCTGCTGGTCGCCGGGCCGGCGCTGCTGCCGGAGTACCGCGACGCCTCGGCCGGGCGGCTCGACCTGGTCAGCGTGGGGCTGTCGCTGGCCGCGATCCTGCCGGTGATCTACGGGCTGAAGGAGTTCGCGCGGGGCGGCTGGGACGTCGTGCCCGCCGTCGCGGTGGCGGTCGGCGCGGCGGCCGGCGTGGTCTTCGTCCGCCGGCAGCGTCGGCTGGCCAGCCCGCTGCTGGACCTGCGGCTGTTCGCCAACCGCACGTTCACCGGCGCGCTCGGCATCGGCCTGGCCATCGGCATCATCATGGCCGGCATCAGCCTGACCTCGACACTGTTCATGCAGACCGTGCGCGGGTTGTCGCCGCTGCAGGCCGGGCTGTGGCTGCTGCCGCAGAGTGTCGCCATGGCGGTCGGCATGATGGCGAGCCCCGCGCTGGCCCAGCGGATCCGGCCCGCGTACCTGATGGCGGGCGGGCTGGTGGTCTCCACGATCGGGCTGTTCACCCAGACCCTCGCGGACGTCGACGGTGGGGTCGCGCCGGTGGTGGTCGGGCTGACCCTGGCGGCCGTGGGCATCACGCCCACCATGACGCTGTCAATGAACCTGATCATGGGATCGGCGCCGCCCGAGAAAGCCGGCTCGGCCGCTTCGCTGTCGGAGACCAGCGGCGAGTTCGGGATCGCCGTGGGCGTCGCGACGCTGGGCTCGCTCGCGGCCGTGGCCTACCGCGCGAGCCTCGATGTGCCGGCGGGCACGCCGGCGGCCGTCGAGCAGGCGGCGCGCGGCGGCATCACGGACGCGTTCGTGGCCGCCCAGCGGCTGGGTGGGCCACTCGGCGCGGAGCTGCTCGACGCCGCGCGGTCGGCGTTCACCACCGGCGTGGTGACCGTCGCGGCCGTGGGCGGGGTGCTGTTCGCAGGCCTCGCGGTGCTGGCCATGGTCGCCTTCCGGCGGATGCCGCCGACGGGCGAGGCCGGGGCGGCCGAGGCCGGGGCGGAGCGCCGCGAGGTCGTGGGCTCGGCCGCCTGACCGTCAGCGAAACCGCGAAGGGGCGGACCGGCGTCGACCGGGCCGCCCCTTCGCCTCGTCGCGTTACGGGCTGGTGCAGGTCACCGCCGGGACGGTGCTGGAGCTGCCGGAGCCGAGGAACCCGAAGGTCGCCGTGGCGCCGCCGGCCAGCGTGCCGTTCCAGCTGAGGTTCTTCACCGTCACCGTCGAGCCGCTGGTCGTCATCGTGCCGTTCCAGAGCTGGGTGATGCTCACCCCGCTCGGGTTGGTCCACGTGGTCGTCCAGCCGTTGAGCGTGCTCGTGCCGTTGTTCTTGACCGTGACCTCACCCTGGAAGCCGCTGCCCCAGGAGCTGGTCACCTTGTAGGTCGCCGAGCAGCCCGTGGTCGGTCCGCCACTCGTCGGCACGGCCGAGGTCGGGGGCCGGGACGTCGGCGGCCGGGTGGTCGGGGCGCCCGTCGTGGGTACCGCGCTCGTCGGCGGCCGGGTGGTCGGCCCACCGCTCGTCGGCACGGCGGACGTCGGCGGCCGGGTGGT
>NZ_BAAALT010000208.1:0-3858 GCF_039528515.1 Luedemannella flava | reverse complement strand
CAGGCCCGCACCATCCGCATCCCGGTGCACATGGTCGAGCAGGTCAACCGCATGGTCCGCGCCCGCCGCGACCTGGCGACCACGCTGGGCCGCGAGCCGTCGGTCGCCGAGGTGGCCACGGCCCTGGGCGTCGAGGAGTACCAGGTGCTGGAGCTCATCTCGTACGACCGGGAGCCGGTGAGCCTGGACCAGGCCGTCGGCGAGGACGGGGAGAGCGCGCTGGGCGACTTCGTGGCCCGCGTCGACCCCCGCGACGAGCCGGGCGACGCGGTCTCGGAGGGCCAGCTGCGCAACGAGGTGGCGGTCGTGCTCGCCACGCTCTCGCAGCGCGAGCAGGCGGTGATCCGGCTGCGCTTCGGCCTGGACGACGGCCGCCAGCGCACCCTCGACGAGGTGGGCCGCGAGTTCGGCCTGTCCCGCGAGCGCATCCGCCAGATCGAGAAGGTGACGCTGCTCAAGCTGCGCCACCCGTCGCGCGCCAAGCGCCTCGAGGTGTTCGCCAGCTGACGCCGCAGCCGTCTGCTGGCGAGGACGGAAGCTGGCCGATGTGGCACTGCTTCCTGAATTGTGCGCATGGGCGCCCCGGCCGGTCGATCCGGTCGGGGCGTCGGTGCGTTCGCCGTTCCTAAGGGGACGGCGCGACGCCGAGCAGGGCGTTGTACTTCGGGATCAGGCCCGCCGGGATGGCACGGTCGCGGAACCCCTTGACGGCCCAGTCCTGGTACTGCACGGGGATGATCGCCTTGAGTCGCTGGTCGTAGCCGGCGCCGGCCTCCGGGACGTGCACCAGTGGCGGCTGCTGGCGCAGGTCGACCGCGGCGGGCCCGGAGATGTGCGCCGACATCTGGTACGGCTGCCCGGGCGCCCCCGCCGCGCACAGGAAGTACGTGTACGCGGTCGTGACGTCCGCCGCGCGCTTGGCATCGGCGGGCGCGAAGCCCATCAGCTCCACCACGCAGGCCACCTTCGTCTGCGCGGCGTCCACGGCGTGCCCGTGGTTGTGGTGCTCCGCCGGCGAGAGCTGCTCGATCGCGGTCACGCTGCGCGCGACCAGGTCGGCGCTGAGTTGCGCGGGCGACTGGGCGCTGGGCGACAACGGCGCGGCGGCCAGCGCCGCGAGCAGCAGGACGGCCTCCGGCACCAGCCACCACCAGCGGCTCAGCCCGACCGTGCCAGCCTGCCGGGGAGCATCGACAACCGTGGACACGGCCAGATCGTCGCACGGGCACCGCGTACGCGCGAGCGCCGCTGATAGTTACATGGGTTCGACCCGGCACCGCTCCAGGCCGTCGAGGAGCAGGTCGAGGGTGAACTGGAACTCGACCTGGCTGTCGCACCAGCCCAGCGTCGGGTCCGTGGCGGCGTGCAGCTCGGCGGCCACCATCGCCGCCAGGTGCGGCATCGCCTCGGCCATCGCGGCCAGCGCGGCCTCCTCGGCGTCCGGGTCCTCGTCGTCACCCCCGCCGAACGTCTCCTGGACGAACCCGAGCGGCATGCTGCCGAACGCGTGCAGCGCCCGGTGCGCGATCCGGTAGCTGAACCCCGCGCCGATGAGCGTGGCGAGGATCTTCTCGTAGTACAGGTAGAGCACGGGCGGGACGGGCCGGCCGCGGCCCAGGAGCGCGGGTGCCCACGGGTGGCGCAGCATGACCTCCCGCGCCGTCAGGAACCACCGGCGCAGCGTGACCTGCCAGTCGTCGTCCCTCTCGTCGTCGACCGCGCCCACGATCTCGCCGACGACCGACTCCACCAGGCCGTCGAGCAGCGCGTCCTTGCCGGGCAGGTGGTGGTAGAGCGACATCGCCTCGACGCCGAGGTCCTTGGCGAGGCGGCGCATGGTCAGCGCCGGCACCCCTTCCGCGTCGGCGAGGGCGACCGCGGCCGCCAGGACCCGTTCGCGGCTGAGTGGTTCCCGCACACTTCCCTCCTCTTGCATCGCCGCCATACAGTGTAAGGCGCCTTACGTTGTAAGGTTGACCTTGAAAGGGAGTCACCCCCATGGACGCGTTGGTCCGCACGGCCCGCACGACGGGCCTCTTCTACCTCGGGCTCGCCATCACCGGCATGTTCGGTTTCCTGCTCATCCGGCCGAAGCTGTTCGTCGCCGACGACGCGGCGTCGACTCTGGCGAACCTGGTCGCGCACTCCTCGCTCGCCCGCGTCGGCGTCGCCTTCGAACTCGGCATCGTCGTCACCCAGGCGCTCCTCGCGATCTGGTTCTACCGGCTGTTCCGCACGATCGACGCCGTGGCCGCCGGCAGCATCGCCGCGTTCGGCCTCGTCAACGCGGTCGCCATCCTGGGCAGCGCGGCCATGCTCGGCAGCGCGGTCACGGTCGCGCACGAGCCCGTGGGCGACGCGGCGGCGACCGTCCAGCTCCTCTACCTCATCAGCGGCAACCTGTGGACCGCCGGCAACCTGTTCTTCGGCCTGTGGCTCGTGCCCATGGGCCTCTGCGTGCTCCGGTCGCGCTGGATGCCCCGTCCGCTGGGCTGGGTGCTCGTCGCCGGCGGCGTCGGCTACGTCCTCGCCGGGTTCGCCACCTACCTCTTCCCCGGCGTACCCGCCATCGCCGAGGTGCTCACCGTGCCGGCGACCGTCGGCGAGTTCTGGATGATCGGGTACCTGCTGATCCGCGGCGTCCGCCGCACCGCGACGGCATCGCCCGAGGCCCTCCCCGCCACGTGAGCAGACCTGCTCGTGGATCGGACCGGTCCGGTCCGGTCCACGAGCGGGTCAGGGGAGGCGACGCGGGCCCGTGTCGGGGCGGAACGCCGGTGGCCCGTAGGAAACCTCGGCATGCAGGACCGTGCAGCCGGTCGCCTGCGCGAGCACCGGGTTGAGCAGCAGGCGGCGCACGCCCGCCTGCTCGTCGGCGAGCCGGCCCACCCGCAGCAGCAGCTCCACCAGGGCGTCGATGTCGACCGGGTCGGCGCCGCGGTGGCCCAGCAGCAGCGGGGCGGCGCGCGGCGCGCGGACCAGCTGCGCGGCGTCCGTGTCGGTGAGCGGCGCCGCCCGCCACGCCCGGTCGCCCAGCAGGTCGGTGGCCTCACCGCCGAGGCCGAACCCGACGATCGGGCCGAACGCCGGGTCGTCGACCACCTCGACGGTGCACGCGACGCCCGGCGCGGTCATCGGCTGGACCACGACGTGCGGCCCGAACGCGCGCGACACCTCGTCGTACGCCCGGCGCACCGCCGCGGCGTCCGCGAGGTCGAGCCGCACGGCGCCCAGGTCGAGCCGGTGGCGCAGGCCCGGCGCGGTGGCCTTGAGCGCCACCGGTCCGCCGCACGCGGCCGCGACCGCGACCGCCTGCTCCGCCGTGTGCGCCGCCACCTCGCCGACCACCCGTACGCCGTGGGCGCCGAGCAGGTCCCACGCGGGGCCCCCCGCGTCCGCGACCGCACGGCCGCCCGCGGTGTCCACATCGGACAGCGGCACGATCTCGCCCGCCGGCTCACGCCGCCACGCCGCGTAGGCCGCGACGCGCGACAGCGCCCGCGCCGCCTCCTCGACCGTCCGGTACGCCGGCACGGCGCCGCCCGCCGGCGGATCCTGCCCCAGCAGCACGGCGACGACCGGCTTGTCCGCCTCGACGGGCCCCGCCGCGAGCCACGAGGCCGCCTCGAACGGCGATCGCGCCCCGCCCGACGACGGGGCGACCGGCGCGTCGGTCGGTCCGTCCGGCGGCGGGACCACCACGAGGACCGCGTCCGCGGCCCCGTCCACCACGGCCGCCCGCGCCGCGTCGGCGAGATCAGCCGCCGCCACCGGGTATCCGGGCGCGACCTCCAGGCCGGCCCGGACGCAGACCCGGGCGGCCAGCGCGGCCAGCGGCGCCGACGTCGCGACCACCCC
>NZ_BAAALT010000207.1:0-4534 GCF_039528515.1 Luedemannella flava | reverse complement strand
CGGCGTCGGGCGGCTCGCCGCAGCCCGGTGGGTTCCCGGGGTCCTCGCGGCCGCCGATGCCCGCACCGTCGCCGACGTCCTCCCCGGCGGTGCCGCGTTCGGCGACCCCGCAGCTCCCGCCGCGGCCCGCGACCACCTCCGTGCCGCGGCCCGCAACCACTTCGGTGCCGCGCCCGGCGACCGTGCCGGTCCCACAGCCCGCGACGTCGTCGTACCCGCCCGTGCCGCAGCCGGCCACCTCGGCCGTGCCCGTGGTGCCCCGGCCGGCCACCGGAGCCGTCCCGCTGACGTCGCGTGCCTCGGCCACGCCGATGAGCCGCTCGGCCGAGCCGCGCGACTACGACCGGCCGGAGCCGCGCGACTACGACCGTCCGTCCAGCGGCTCCCGCGGGGACTACCCGACCAGCACCGGCCGCCGCCGGGCCGCCGAGCCGACCTCGGGCGCGGTCGTCCCCCGGCAGCACTCGGCCCCGCCCGTCATGTCGGGTCCGCCCGCCCGCGGCGGCGTCGACCCGCTGCCGACCAGCCACCGCGAGCCGCCACGCGCGCTCAACAACGAGCTGCCCGACCGCCGCTCGTCGTATCCGGTCAGCGCGATGCCCGCGTCCGAGCGGCCGCCGACGCGCCGCCGGTCCGCGGCGCACGAGCTCTCCTCCGCTGAGTACGACCTGGTGAAGCCGCTGTACGGGTCCGGCGCCTACCCGGTGAGCGCGCCCAGCGGCGCGGTCCGCCCGGACTCCGACGGCTACGGCCGTTACCCCGGCGACCGCGGCTCGTCTGACTACGGGTACGGGTCGGGCAGCCTCGGCGGCTCCCGCCCGTCGTACCCCGACCGTCCGTCGTATTCCGACCCTCGCGACGCGGATCCGCTGTCCGGGTCGTGGCCGCAGGTGCCGGCCCAGCGCACCTCTCCGGAGGGCGGTCAGATGCGCCGGCGGGCGAGCCAGGAGCGGCCGGCGTCGACGCCGTCCTACCCTGGCTCGTGGGGTCAGACCCCGCCCGAGCCCGTCGTGCCGCCCGGCCGACCCACCTGGGACTCGCGCACCGGGGCCAGGGCCCGCTTCGCCAGGTAGGCGGTCAGCCACCGGTCCAGCTCGTCGAGCACCCGCTCGCGCACCGGTTGGCGGGACAGCAGCAGGTCGTGCTTGGCGCCCTCGAAGCGCACCAGCGTAACGTGCCGACCCAGGTTCGGGCTCCACCGCGCGATGTGCTCCACGTCCAGCACCGCGTCCGCGTGGTGCGCCGCGTCGGCGAACGGCCCCCGGAACGACGCGCCCGAGCAGCCCACGAGCACCGGCACGTCGATGGCGAGGCCGGCGTGCAGCCGGCGGTGGGCCGCCCGGATGGCCCGTACCCAGCCCGCCCGGACGGGGAAGCTCTCGACCGGTTTCCACGCCAGGTTGTAGTCCCACTCGCCCTCGTGCTCGATGTGCAGGCTGCGCCCGTACGTCATGGTGATGTTCTGGGGGATGAGCCGGTAGGGCTTCACCGCGCCGACGCGCTCGATCGCCGGGCCCGCCACCTGGCGGGTCAACCAGCCCACGTTGAAGTCGAAGAACGGGCTGTTGAGGAACAGGCCCTGAACGGTGTCGGTGCCGCGCACCCGGTGCGCCCACAGCGACCCGATGAGCCCGCCCGTGGAGTGGGCGTTGAGCACCAACGTGTCGTGGCCGTCCGTCTCGCGGATCACCCGGACCGCCGCGTCGATCTCGGAGAAGTATTCCGAGACGCTGCGGACGAAGTTCGGCGTCTGGTGGCTGAGCAGACTGCGCCCATATTTACGCAGGTCGAGGGCGTAGAAGTCCCAGCCGCGCTCGATGTAGAAGTCGGCCAGGTGGGTCTGGAAGAAGTAGTCGACGTAGCCGTGCAGGTAGAGCACGGCGCGACCGGTCGGCTGCGGGGCGCGGCGACGCACGAGCGTCGCGACGACCTCGCCCTCGTCGTCGGCGTCCAGCGGGATGGGCAGCTGCTCGTACGGCTCGCCAAGGATGTCGGTCGGCACGTAGCCGACGGTACTCCGTGCTGGTCGCGGCCGGGTTGCGCTCGGCCGGACATAACAGATCCGTTCGATGGCGCAGGCGTTGTCCACACCCCGGCCGGCCGTCCACAGATCTTGTCCGGGCCGATGTGGGGAGCGGCCGTCGGCGCGAGGCTGATGGCTACCGGATTCCGACGTCCAGAGTGGACGCACTAGAACGGGGTGAAAAGGGTGTTCGACACCAATGTAACGATCGTCGGGAACGTCGTCACGGCGCCCGAGTGGCGGCGCACCGACCGCACGAAGACGCTGGTCGCCCACTTCAAGGTGGCGTCGACCTCGCGCCGCTTCGACAAGGACAACAACCGCTGGGCCGACGGCAACAGCCTGCGGGTGCGGGTGACCTGCTGGCGCGGCCTCGCCGACGGCGTGGCCAAGTCGCTGTCGGTCGGCGACCCGGTCGTGGTCGTCGGTCGGATGTACACGCGCGACTGGATGAGCGACGACCAGCAGCACCGGGTGAGCTACGAGCTGGAGGCCTTCGCGGTCGGGCACGACCTGTCCCGGGGCACGGGGAGCTTCCAGCGGCGCAAGGCCGCCGCCACTGTGGCGGTCGAGGACGCCGAGGCGGAGGAGCGGATCGCCGGCGAGACGACCCACGCGGTGCCGTCGCTCAACGCGGCCCGGCCCGCCGTGCCGGACCCGGACGCCGACCCGTACGACTACCAGGACGACCTTGCCAGCTTCCCGCTGAGCGGGCCGGCCGGCGGCGACGAGGCCGGGGCGGTCGACGAGGCCACCCAGCGCGAGGCGATGGAGATCCTGCGCAGCGCGGGCCTCGACGCTCAGGTGCTCGTCGACGAGCCGGGCGCCGAGCCCGGGCCGGAGGGCGACGAGCCCGCGACCGCCGCGGAGGGTCGCGGCCGGCGGCGGGCGCGGCAGACCGCCGCGGCGTAGGCATTACTCCTTCCCCCCGAGGTGGGGGTGCGTGGCCGGGGTGGGCCGCGCACCCCCACCGCTCCTGACGTGCGAAAACCGGCCACCCCTGCGGCCGGCCGTGGGTCGGTAGGCTGCGGTTTGGTATGAGCGAGCTCCGCGAGCGAATCATCAGCTCAGGATCGGCTCATGCCGGTGCCGGAGCGCAGCGGAGGCGACGGCATGAGGGCAATCAATGCGTGACAGATCGGAGGCGCGGCGTGCGGCCCAGGGTCATCGTGGTCGGTCTCGGCACCATGGGTGCGGCGGCCGCGTGGCGCCTCGCCGCGCGGGGCGCCGACGTGGTGGGGCTCGACCGGTTCGCGCCGCCGCACCGCCGGGGCGCCCACGCCGGCGGCACCCGGATCATCCGCATGGCGTACATGGAGGGCGCGGCGTACGTGCCGCTGGTCCGTCGGGCGTACCCGATGTGGCGCGACCTGGAGGCGGCCACGGGCCGGCGGTTGCTGACCCCGAGCGGCGCGCTCATGCTCGGCCCGGCCGACCTGCCGGCCGTGGCCGGGTCGGCCGAGGCGGCCCGTGAGCACGGCCTCGCGCACGAGGTGCTCGACGCGGCCGAGGTGCGCCGGCGGTTCCCGGCGTTCACGCCCGGCCCGGACGAGGTGGGGGTGTTCGAGGAGGCGGCCGGGCTGCTGCGGCCCGAGGCGGCGATCGAGGCGATGCTCGGGCTGGCCCGCGACGCCGGGGCCGACCTGCGCACCGGGGCCGAGGTCACCGGCTGGTGGGCCGGGCCGGAGGGGGTCGGGGTGCGCACCGCCGACGGCGAGCTGCGCGCTGACCGGCTCGTGCTGGCGCCCGGCGCCTGGGCCGGCCGGCTCCTCGACGACCTCGACCTGCCCCTGCGCGTCGAGCGGCGGGTGCAGCACTACTGGCGTCCCGCCGACCTGTCCGCGTACGCGCCGGAGCGGTTCCCCGTCTGGATCTGGGACGCCCCCGACGGCTCAACGGGGTACGGGATCGGCGCTGTCGACGGCGCGGTGAAGGCCGCCATGCACAGCGGCGCCGGGCTCGTCGACCCCGACCTGGGCGCCGACCCGGCGACGACGGCCGAGGCCGACACCATGCGGGAGTGGCTCGCGTCGCGGGTGCCGGACCTCGCGGCCGCCGAGTGGGCGGGCGCGGTCGAGTGCCTGTACACGCTCACCCCCGACACCGACTTCGTCCTCGGGCCGCACCCCGCGCACGCCAACGTCGCGGTGGCCTGCGGCTTCTCGGGGCACGGCTTCAAGTTCGCGCCCGTCGTCGGGGATGTGCTCGCCGACCTGACGCTGGCCGGGGGTACGGAGGCGCCCGTCGGGCTGTTCGACCCGGGGCGCTTCCGGCGCGGTGCGTTCGCGGGGGGTGTCGACCGATGAGTGGGCGGCGGGCGGCAACGGGGCTGGCGGCGGACGCGGTCGGCGTACTAGCGGGGTTCCTGCTGGACCGGGCCGTGGGCGACCCGCGGCGCTGGCACCCGGTGGCGGGTTTCGGCCGGGCCGCGGGGGCGCTGGAGCGCGCGGTGTACGCGGACGACCGGGCGGCCGGGGCGCGGTTCGCGGCCGTCGCCGTCGGCGTGCCGCT